>JAVYST010000005.1:0-55388 GCA_038729085.1 Ferroplasma sp.
CACCCAGGGCAAATGCTGCAACACTTATAATTCCATTAAATGTAAATAAAGGTGAAAGCTGCCCCATGCCCTGGAAAATTAAGCCATGCAATGATATGCTGTTCTTTTTGAGTGGATATTCCATGGTAGTTAATCATTTAATAATATTTAATTATAACTAAATAATACATTAACGTATATTATATGTATATTTATATAATTTATATAGGATTCTTACATTTGCTGATTTTATACTTTATTTGCTTTTACCATATTTAAATAATGGTATATACAAACTTTTTAATATAGGTATTTATATATTCTACTTATGGATATTAAAAAGTACCTTAATATTAAAAATCTTCTGGAAAGTGTGATAGGAGTCATAATAGGCCTTATATTTGGAGATAAATTCATCACCTTTCTTCTGCCATATATGATAAATGATGCAAGTGCACATATTGCTATTACTACAGGAATTTATGCACCATTAATAGCAATTGTTACCGGAATAATATTGTTCTTTGGCATAAGAACACTGGCTTATTTAATTTCTGCAATGTTTCTTGGTGCAGGCATTGGCATAGCAATTTTTGACATCTCCGGAGTCGATATATATTCGTCTCTGATAACAATGTTTCATATGGTTATTGCAATACTATAAAAGTATAGAATAATATAATCTATTTGTATTTTCACCATTTCCATAGGAAGTGGGAAATTTTCTGAAAGATAAATTTTTTTATGTGTGATAAAGGTTGAAAAATATAATATACCATATCTGAATTTCTTTACTAATGTTTGTATTTGACCATCGCAAAATAT
Source organism: Ferroplasma sp. (assembly GCA_038729085.1). Lineage (GTDB taxonomy): Archaea > Thermoplasmatota > Thermoplasmata > Thermoplasmatales > Thermoplasmataceae > Ferroplasma. The sequence goes on from JAVYST010000005.1 coordinate 805, forward strand.
CAAAAAAACTGGAAAATGTAATTAGAAAGGCAAAGTCACAGCAAACGTTAGCTTTGGCCAAGTTGTTTATTATTGAAGAAAAGGAAACAATTAAAGAAGAATATGATAGCAATATAGCTACGTTAATATCTGAAACGTTTATAAATGAATATATTGATAGCGAATTTTATAAAGCAATTAATTATATAGACAGCAACCACATAATATGTAAAATTTATAGAGCAAAAGAATTTTACGAAGCAAAAAATTATGGCCTGGTTTTAAATGAAGTTAAGGCCTGCCCAGATGTACTTAAAAATGCAGAAATAAATAATTTGTTTATGGAAGTTGCTGGAAATCTTGATGCATATAGTAGATTATTATATTTCTCATATGCCGGCAAGCTTATACAGGATGCCTTTTCAGAGTTTTTTGGCAAAGCTTATGATTTTGGCAAGTTTTGTACAGTAATTAACAATTATTTGAAAAATACTGGAATAGATACAATAGCAGGAGTAATAGAACAATGCTATAAAGCGACATCTGATATCAACTGCCTCTATTTCCTTGCCGATATTTATATGCAACAAAACATGAATTCAGAACTCAAAATTCTCGTAAACAGCAGATTGTTGGCAGCCAGGCCACTGTTAAATAAAAAACTTGAAGAATATTTTTATGCTTTAAGAGAGTATAAAAATGTTTTAGAATATTCTGAACCAGGGGATGCTTATGATATAATGCTTGCTGATGCATTGAAAAATGAGGGATATTTTGAAAAAGCACTTGCAATTTATAAAAATATTTATAATGATAAGGATAAAAATGTGCTGAACAGAATTATTGGCATTGAATTTTTGATGGGCAATTATTATTCTGCATTGAATCATGTAAATTCTTTAGAAAAGATCAATGATATACCTGATTCATTTAAGCTGGAACGTATAGAGGCTGAGATAAAGCTTGAATTATACGATGAGGCAGGTGCCCATTTAAAAAAATACGCCATTGGACACACCGGAAATGATGTAATTAACCTTGAGGTGAAGTATTTTAAAGCTATAGGTGATGAGGAAAATCTTTACAACAGTGTTAGAAAATTGATGCTTGAAAATAAGGCAAGCAGGGATGATTATGAAATTATAGTTAATTACCTGTTCAGCCGGGAGAGATATAAAGATCTTGTTGAATTTCTAATATCAAATAAAATAGAGGAGGAATTTAAATCTTTATACTGTGCATCTTTAATATACCTTGGCGAATTCGATAAAGCGCTTTCCCTTATAAAAGGCGACATGGATTTGCTGGATATAGGTGACGTCATAGATGCATTGTTCATGTTTGCAAGGAATGATTTTTATTTATCGAAATTTGAAACGCTAGATTATAGCAAAACATTATTTGCTATGGCAATAGCTTATATTAGAGGGGAAAGAAGCATTGAATATTACAGTTATATTGATCGAATAAATAAAACAAATTCCATAGCATGCACATATATCATATCGGCAAAAATGGTAGGCAATAATTTTGACCTTTCAAAAAATTATGTCCGCTCACTTTTGTGTAAAAATAAATATAGTAAATTAAATTCAATAGTTCAGGCAATAGAAAGAATTGATGATGGTGAAATAAGCTGCTTCACCACTGATTCTGTTTTTTTTATGTATCCTATAACTGCAGCCATTATCAGGGCAGGAAGATATGATGATGCCCAAAATTTGCTGTTGTCCATAAACCATGGAGAGAATGATGCATTCTATTTCTATTATTCTGGATTAATATTTTATATGAAAGGCAAATATAACGAAGCAATAAAGGATATTGATGCCGCAATTTCTATTCTAAAAAATTCCGAATTCCTTATTTTGCGAATGAAGGCAGGGTTGCTTGTAAATGGAAATGTACCCGGAGAATTGATAGATATAGCTGTGAGGGAAAAATTTTGTTTTATTTTTGATACCATTTCAGAATTCATAAAGGAAAATAAAATAGAATTGAACAGCGCTTTTATAGAATCCTTAAAAAAATATAATTTAAAACAGGCCTCGTTTTACAGGATTCTGGCATATTATTCAAAAACATACAAAGACCAGGCCAAATATTCAGCCAAAGCATTGCAAATTAGCAATTCTGCTGTTGATGCAAACACACATTTTGCTATTTTATCGCTTAAAGATGCCAGCATTGCATTAAGCTTCCTTACACTTTTTAAACATAAAAATGCTGAATCATATATGATTCTGGGAATGGCCAATCTTGGATCAAAAAAATATTACTCTGCCCTTGCCAACTTTAACAATAATATTATAAGGGGGGGCTCTGCTATTAAGAATAAAGATTTTCAGGAGTTTATCAGCAATGATGAAATATATAGGACATTATACCAGCTTCTGAATGATAAAGGCGATTATTTGAATCTGGTTCTATTGTATTATTATAGAAAAGAATTTAGCAAATTAAAAGATGTGCCAGTCACAGGCAGCAAATATCTGAAGATTTTTAAGTTCCTTATTGACAGTTCCTGGGAAGTTGATGGCATAAAACAGTTGTTGCTGTCTATTTTCGAAAAATCAAAAAACAGGGTTGAAGGGGAACTGCTTGCAGAAAAATTTGACCGTGAGGAAGATTATGGCAATGAGGCAGATATTTTGAAGGCAATAATTGATGATTATCCAGATGAATTATCGATTCTTGATCGCCTCTTGCACGCCCTTGAAATGGATGGAAGGTACAGCAATGCAATGGAATTGATATACACAAAATTTTATAAAAACAAAAACTATGGCTTGTTTTTAAGGCTGGCAAAAACGTATTATTTCTTAAAGGATTACAGTTCGCTGATAAATATATTTGACAATAATGCTGAGTTTATTTCAAAGGAAACAATAAAATTTTACATTTATTCTGAATTAAAGTTATTTAATTACCAAAAGGCCAGATATATCAGGAAAGAATACAGGGATTATATTGACAGTAACCTTAATGCATCACTGGATAGGAGAGTATCTATTTCATATAGAATAGATAAAATTATATCTGACAGCGGGAGTTTGCTGGAAGCATCGCTTAACGCCAATGATAGTGGCTATGAGCCCGGAGGCATGCCCGAGAGCATGATTGAAGATATAAATGATTTTCTAAATTCTGACGAACCATATTCATTTATAGATCCAGAATATTATAATGGCCTCTCAAAAAATATATTGAAACGTATTTATGAAATGGGAAAAACCAATATTCTGGAAGTGGAAATTCGTGATATATATGCTGTGACTAAAAATGTAATCACATCTAAAAATTTTTATATTTTTATTAATAGAGCCCTGGAGAACGAATATATAAAAGATTATAATGGAAGTTTAAAATTAAGTTTAGAAAATATATTAAATGGAAAATGCAAAGATTTAATGTACATTATTGCAAAGTTTGATATTGGATTGCTTGATGCCATATCCATATTCCCAAAAATTATAGAGGAGAAATGTGTTAAATGATGTATACGAAATATAACAATGAATCAAGTGACATATTAATAGCGGTCCTTGTCCTTACAATTGCATTTACATTGATGATTAATGGCGGCCTTCATGCAGTATCATTGAAAATACTGGAACTTGAGGTTTTGATAGGATTTTCAGTAACTGTAACTGCATTTCTCTTGCATGAAATGGCACACAGGACTGTAGCAAGAAAACTGGGTGCTGTTGCTTTCTTTAAACTCTGGCCTGCGGGCATACTGATTGCACTGGTTACATCAATTTTTGGATTTATTTTTGCAGCTCCCGGTGCCGTACAGTTTGCTGGCTTATATGACAGGGAAAGCGAGGGAAAAATAGCTCTTGCCGGTCCAGCAACCAATGTATTGATTGGTGTGCTTGCGTTTTTAATTCTTATTTTCATTAATTTAGGAAATGCAGGCAACCTCATACTTTTATGGGTTGCCTGGTTAAATCTCTGGTTTGCGCTGTTCAATTTAATTCCATTTCCGCCACTTGATGGGAGCAAGGTTTTTTACTGGAACAGCAAGTTGTTTGCAGCAGTATTTGTTATTGTTATCGTATTGAACATTGTGGATGGTTTTATACCGAGCATATTTGGCATTTAAGCTATATGGATACATTTCAATTTTACCAGATCAATACATTAAATTGAATACCTTTGCCGCCATCTTATCTGAAGAAAAGTTTTAGGAATTTAAAAGCATTTATTCTTCAGCAGTAATGAAGAATATGCTATTTTCTCCAACGTCAATTCTATATGGAATTTTGAATGATTTTATGCTGTTGCCTGTTTTTACTTCTATAGATTTTGCCTCTACCAGTTTTCCCCATTGATCAGATGATGGATTTACTATTATTCCAATATAATATGGGTTCTCTGATGCAACAAAATAGTCTTTATTTTTTAATTTTATCATTTTATCATTTAATAGAATTTCCATGAAGGGTTATAATTAACTTTTAGATTATCTTTTTCATTATACATTCACTGAAATAAAGATTAAATATAGTTATCCAATAAACCGTAAGGAAGTGATTAAAATAAACACTAAAGAAACATGTACTTCCTGTGGCGTTGGCCTTGTGGAAGTTGGATATTCGATATTTTTATGTCCTGAGTGTGGAGAGGAAATGATTGGAAGATGCAAGCAATGCAGGGAACACTCGACAAAGTATGAATGCCCCAAATGCGGATTTATAGGGCCGTGATATCATGGGAGATGTATTAGTACAGTTAAGAATTTTGCCAGAATCTGTAGAACTTGATCTGAAAAAATTGCAGGATGAAGTTTCAGAGAAAATTGGCAAATTATGCAAGATTAACGAAATAAAAACCGAAGAAATTGGTTTTGGATTAAGTGCTTTGCTATATTCTATTATAGTTCCAGATGAAGAGGGAAAAATAGATCTTGTAGAAAATGCGATTTCTTCTGTTCCAGGTGTCAGCCAGGTTGATACCAGGGATGTTACATTAATTTAATATGATATTTTTTTTAATTTTATTGATTATATTCACTGTGCTTTTAATTTTAATATCTATCGGTTTTATTGTTATTGAGCTCCATAAATACAGAAGTGAAAAAATAATTAATGATTTCAGGCCAGACACACTTGTAATTATACCTGTAAAAGGCATAGATTATTCACTGGAAGAAAATTTGAATTCAATTAAAAACCAGGATTATAAAAAATTTAAGGCTGTTTGTATTGTTGATAGTGCAGATGAACCGGCACTTCCAATAATAAAAAAAGTTAGCATAGATTATCTTATAAGTGATTATAAATGCAAAGAATGCAGTGGAAAGGTACGTGCAATCAGCACAGCAATTGAACATTATCCAGATTATGAGGCATATATTATTGCAGATTCCGATATCTATGTAACTCCTCAATGGCTCCTTAATATTGTAATGCCATTAAAAAATGATGATGCTGGTTTATCTACAACATTTCCATATTTTGAACCAAAAGGTGGATTCTGGTCTGATGTCAAAGAAGTATGGGGTTTTGTTGGCATGGGCCTTATGGAATCTAAATTAACCAGATTTGGATGGGGTGGTTCTTTAGCGTTTAAAAAGAATTTGATAATTGGCAAATTAAGTTTTTTCAGTGAGCATATTTCAGATGATACGATATTGACAAAAATGGCTAAAAGTTCAAACAAGAAAATATATTATGTGGATTCGGCAATGCCTGATATAAATTCACCAGATAATTTTTCAATATTCTTCGAATGGGCGAACCGGCAGACAGCCCTCTCAATATCTGCATCGCCAAAAGTATATGCATACGGTTTGTTATTTTATGGTTCCTATTTATTTCTATTTTTTTCAGCAATCTTAATGGGAATATTTTATAATTATCTGTTCTTTTTATTTCTTATCCCTTCCATCATTTATATATATAATATGCTTGCCCGGCTCAAAAAAATAAAAATATCAAGTATTGTTGCAGCTATATTGCTTCCATTCATATATATAATAAATTTGCTTGTTGCCAAAAGAATGAAGAGCATAACATGGCGTGGAAAAAGCTATAATATTGATAATAAAAAGTTATTATAATTTAATGTGATAATAGTTAATGAATACACCAGAATATTTTGGAACCAATGGAATCAGGGGGATACCAAATAAGGACCTTACAACAGAATTTTCAATGGCAATTGGGAAGGGAATTGCAACATTTTTCAATGAAGGAAAAATAGCTATTGCAAAGGATACACGAATCAGTGGCGACATGTTTCTTTTATCGGTGTCATCTTCCGTATTATCAACTGGCACCGATGTTGTATATCTTGGAATTTTGCCAACCCCCGGGCTTCAATATTACTGCAAAATGCACCACATCCCTGGAATTATGATAACCGCTTCACATAATCCTCCAGAATACAACGGAATAAAGGCCATAGATAAAGATGGTACAGAAATAAATGAAGAGGATGAATTGGAAATAGAGAAAATTATAAAGGGAAAAAGCTTTAAATCTGCAAACTGGAGTGATATTGGAACGTACTCTTCTGATAGCACAGCTATTGATGAATATATAAATGGCGTAATGGAATCAGTCGACACAAAAAGCATTAAGGAACGAAATTTTAATGTTATTATAGATACTGGAAATGGTGCGGCATTTTATACAAGCCCAAAAATTTTATCACAGTTTAATTGCCATATTGTGGCACTGAATGCAAACCCTGATGGAAAATTTTCTTCCAGAAATTCAGAGCCAAAACCGGAAAATCTCAAGGATTTAATCAGCCTTATGAAAACAGGAAAGTTTGATGTTGGCATTGCCCATGATGGAGATGCTGACCGTTGCGTATTTGTTGATGAACAGGGAAATTTTATTGATGGAGATAAAAGCCTTGCGCTTATAGTTAAATACAGCATAAAAAAGGGTGATACAGTTGTAACTCCAATAAGCAGTTCTGACGCTTTAAAGGATATATGCAAGGAAAAAGAGGCAAAGCTTATTATTACCAGAGTTGGTGCACCAATTGTAGCAAGGGCAATGATAGAAAATAAAGCAACGTTGGGCGGGGAAGAAAACGGAGGAATTATTTATGGGAAACATCAATATTGCCGTGATGGCGCAATGACAATGTCCTTGATGCTTAATTTAATGGCAAAAGAAAACAAGAAAATATCTGAACTCATTGCAGAGGTCCCGAACTATACCATAATCAAAGCATCTGTTCCAAGGATTCATGAATGGGAGGAAATTAAAAAAGCACTCTCTAAGGCAAATAAATCCAAAAAAATAGATTATATGGACGGCATCAAGATATTTGAAGAGAATGGGTGGGTTTTAATAAGGCCTTCCGGAACTGAAAAGATTATAAGGGTCTATGCAGAATCTGCTGTAAAAGAAGATGCCGATCATTATAGCAGGGTATATATTGAATTTTTAAAGGGATTATAAATTTTTATACATGTTAAAGAACCTTGTAATAGCATTGATATTGCCGGCAATGCCAAACCAGATTAAAAGTATTCCTGTTGCATATAAACTTACAGTATAGATATCAAAATGCCAGGTAATGAAGAACTGGACGATCGCAACTATGATGATTAATACCAATCTGTCTGCCCTCCCCGCTATGCCGGAATAATTCCTATTCAAGCCTAATGCCTGTGATTGCGTTCCCATATAGCTTGTGAGAAGTATACCAAGTATTGCGAAAAGCCCTATGTATATATTTCCATAAATGGAAAATGTCATTCCAAGTATTATAAATATATCAGAATAACGATCAAAAGCATGATCAAGCAGATCGCCTTTTTTAGAGGAAATATTTCTCAATCTTGCAACCTTTCCATCAAGGGCATCAAACAGCGCTGATAATATAATCAATAAGAATGCTCCAATTAAAAAATAATTGCCAAAATAATAGAAAAGCCCTCCAAGCCCTGCGAAAATTAATGACATTATGGAAATAGCATTGGGATTTATTTTAACAAAGATTCTGGTCAATGGATCTAAAAATTTATCGGCATTTTTCCTGTACGAATCTAAAACCATAGTGGGGTATCAAGATTTTATATTAAAGTGTTGTTTTGCCAGTTTTAGCAACTTTATGCCATACACGTTTGATCCCGAGGACTTCAAGGAAAAGTGTATAAATTGATATAAGGGAGTTCAGGGTCAGGTAAACATATATCAGGGGCAGATAAATCGCATTGCTACGCTTCTTCACAAGAGCAAGTATGAATACAATAAGATAGATTGACAGTGATATAAGAATCAGAGAGATAAAATATGTTCTTACCGAATGCACAAATGGATTATAGAAGTTAAGCAGAGATATATATGTCCAGCCAAAGAACAGGATACCAGAAAATGTTGGTGCAAGAATTATCATTAAAAGATCAAAATCTTTAAATTTTGAGAGCTTTTTTTTTGAATGGAAGAAAACCTGATGATAGCCTCTCAGCCATCTTGTGCGCTGTTTAAAATATTCAGAATAGGATGCTGGTGTTTCCTGCAATACTTTAGCACTCGGTAAATATGCTGACTTAAACCTTTCATTTGAAATTCTTATAGAGCTTTCCAGGTCTTCTGTCAGGAAAGTTTCATCCCAGCCTCCAAGGGTTTTAATTACCTTCCTTTTAAAGTACTGGTTAGAACCAGCTACTGGGACAAAAAGGTTAAGGTATGTTCTGCCAATTAACGAAACTTTTACAAGAATTTCATCTATAACAGCCAATCTTGTAAAAATGTTTTCATTCCTGTTTATGTATGAATTATAACCCTGCAATACATCAACGTTAAAGTAATTCATCCCATAAATTGCATTTTCAAGAGTTGTAGATAACAATAATGTATCAGCATCATATGTGGCTATTATCTCACCTGAGCTCCTTTTAAAACAGTAATTTAGGGCTGAGGCCTTGCTCTTGCCGTCTACCCTGTTGAATACTCTAACACGGTGGTCTATCAGTTCATATCCCTTTGCTATTGTATAGGTATTATCATCTGAGCTATCAACAATTACAAATAGTTCAAAATTCCTATAAGTTTGATTCAAAACGGATTCTATCGTTCTGGCTATAACGCTCTCCTCGTTTTTGGCTGGGATGAATATACTCACCAGCGGATTGTATTTAAGGGCATTAGAATGCTTTGATCCGTACATTTTTCCAAAATCTAAATCATATTTTTTAAAATTTAAGTAACCATATAATAAAATAGGAAATTGGTAAACCACGTACACCAGGCCAATAATAATCACAATTAACCCGATGGCCTGTAACAAATCCATAATAAATGGAAATTATAGATAAATATTTAAATTATTGTTTAGTTTAGGAACTACATATTTTTCACTAAACGATTTAACATTTTAAAATACCATCTCATATAATTTTTACCTTGTTTGAAAATGATTATTAATTTATGATTGCTTCAACAACACTGATCCGGACAATACTTACATTGATCGAGTATTGTTATCTTATTCAGATTTAAATTGAAACTTTTATACAATTTTAAATGGGCAAACAATCTTATAGGCGAATGGTGAACAGAAATTAATTTGAATAGGAGGCATTTAGTTTATCCATAAGACTTTTTATGTTGAATTAATTTATTATATGCTTCTGCTTTTTATTTCTTTTCCTCTGGATATGGACAATATTACAGCTATCAATATTATGATCAATGACATTATCAACGCTGCATGTATGCCTACCATAAATTTATCTGCTACTGTGCCTATTATATCATGAAGGCCAAGAAAAACCTCAAAAGCAACATACCGGGGTACTGCAAGCGATGCCACTGTAATTGCAAGAACATAGCTTATTAATGTTCCAATATTTGCAAATGTTCTTAACAGGCCGGATGAAACGCCGTAGGAACCAGGAGGTGCATTCGCCATTACCGCAGTATTATTTGCAGGGTAAAATAAGGATGACCCAGAACCGCCGAGAATTGATGCTATGATTACAAAATATAATGGCGTAATAGTTGAAAATGTCAGGTAGACAAGAACTCCAGAGCCCATTAATAACAATCCAATTGTTGCCGGTATTCTTGAGCCTATTTTATCTGTGAGCCTTCCTGCAAATGGCGCAATAAATGAACCTAAAACATAGCCCGGCACCAACAATAATGAGGCATTTAAAGGCGATAGCCCTCTTATTCCCTGGAGGTACATTATTATTATGAATATTACAGATAAATATCCCATGCTTTCAAAAAAAGATGCAAATAATGAAAAATTGAAAACCCTATTTTTAAATATTTTCATATCTATTATGGGATGCATTGCCTTTTTCTCTATGTATATAAAAATAAAGAGAATTATTACTCCTGTAATTATTAATAATGAATTGAACAGGCCAACTCCAACGCCAGCTATATCTGCAGCACCGTATGCAACAAATGTTAATGATAGAAATAAAGATATTAATCCTGGAATATCAAAATATGTCTTTATTTTTTCCCTGCTTTTAATGTTTTTAAACCCTAAAATTGCTGCTATAATGCCTATAGGGATATTTATATAAAATATATACTCCCATCCTATAAACGTTGTAATTATACCACCAACAAGTATTCCAAGCGTTGCTCCAGTCGTATACCCTATTGATGTATATCCATATGCCCGGCCACGCCTGTTCGGTGGGAACATATCGGCTATCAATGCTCCACTATTTGATTGCATTAATGCCCCTCCAAATGCCTGTAAGGCACGAAACCCAATCAGTTCTATTGCTGAAAATGATGTTCCTGCGAGAGCAGACCCTATAGTAAATATTATAAAACCAGAATTGTAAATTTTTGCCCTGCCGAAAGAATCACCAAAGCGCCCAAGCTGTGTAGTCATAACTGCTATTACAAGCAGATACATTATTATAACCCAGATTGTGGTGTCCAGATTTGAGTGCAGATCAAGGGTAATGCTGGGCAATGCAAGTATAACAGCTGTTGTATCAATTCCGGTCATCATCAGCCCAAGTACAATTACAAAGAGCCCAACTTTTGCACTCATCCAATGTCATATAAAATATCGTTATATAAGAATTGTTTATAAGTAAATTAAATTGAAAATATAGAAGATTTAAAGTTAAAGCAATAGCCATTATATTCAACACAATTTAAATACTTTATAATGATTGTAAAATTATGGTTGCAAGATCTATGACAATTGCATCTACTGATTCAGGCGGAGGTGCTGGGATAATGGCAGATCTCAAAACGTTTACAGCTATGAAGGTTTTTGGCACAGCCGTAACGGTTGCACTGACAGCCCAGAACAGTGTAGAAGTTAAATCAATATTTGAACTGCCCTTAAAATTTATTGGTGAAGAATTTGATGCTATAATGGAGGATATTGGAACTGATTCAGCAAAAACTGGAATGCTTTATTCTGAAAGTATCATAAATAAGATAAGCGAGAAAATTAAACAGTATTCTGTAAAAAATCTGGTCATTGATCCTGTTATGATTTCAAAAACAGGGGCCAAATTGCTTAAAGACGATGCGATTTCAGCAATGAAAAATAAATTGATGCCCCTTGCAATTCTGGTAACGCCAAATATTCCTGAAGCAGAAGTACTCTCTGGCATTCGTATTGAAAATTATGATGATATTAAGAAAAGTGCAAAAAAAATTTATGATGAAACTGGAACCAGTGTGCTCATAAAAGGTGGGCATATGGGAACAGAACAATCAACAGATATCCTATTTCATGACGGCGAATTTTTATCATATTCATCGCCAAGATTTGACACAAAAAATACGCATGGAACCGGGGATACGCTTTCAGCATCCATAGCCTCATTTTTGGCGGGTGGAAAAAAGCTGAATGACGCTGTGCACCTTGCCAAAGAGTATATAAATGGGGCTATAAAAAATTCATTTCCCATGGGCCGTGGCTATGGTGCCCTTAACCATTTCTGGGTGATAAAATGAGCGGAAAAATTTCCAGAACATTTTTTGAGAATAATATTATCAACAGGATAGGAAAAATAAGGAATGAAGTGGTTATACCACCAAAAAATGGGGTAGATGTCGGCATTATAAAACTTGCAGATTCATATATGGCCGTTACCACAGACCCGTTATATATAGATATCTCTTTCGGACTAAGAAGGGCAGCCTGGTTTGCAATGCATATACTGCTTTCCGATCTTTACACTGCTGGAATTGAAGCACAGTATATGAGCATTGACCTTAATCTTCCTGAATCATTAAGTGATAATGATTTTAACATTATATGGGGCGTGATAAATGAAGAATGTGTTAAATTTAATATTGAAATTGTAACTGGCCATACTGCAAGATACGCCGGCACCGGTTTCCCGATGGTTGGTGGCGTAACTTTAATGGGAGTAGGGAAAAAATATATCACCACTGAAAATGCAAAACCCGGTGATAAGATAATTATGGTTAGAAGCTGTGGCCTCGAGGCTTCAATAATACTGGCAAATACATTTCCAGAATATGTGAAAGAAAGGCTTGGCAGTGATGCCCACAAGAGGATAGATTCAATGTTTTATGATATGTCCTGTGTTAATATTGAAAAACTTGCCATAGAATATGGAATCGGTTCAAAAATTACATCAATGCATGATGCAACTGAAGGTGGCTTATTGAACTCAATTTACGAAATAGGAACAGCATCAGGCAATGGGATAATTATTGATTTTGATAAAATTATAATTGATCCAGATATAAAATCTATATGCAACCTTTTTGAAATTAACCCACTGCGTTCTATAAGTGAAGGAACTTTGCTATTAACTGTTAAAAAGGAATATACGGATGGATTCATAGCTCTGATTGAATCGAATGGTTTAAAATGTTCAGTTATAGGCGATGTACTGGATAGAAGCAGCGGAATAAAAATAGATGAAAATGGAAAAACAGTGGATATTTTGCCAGAGGATGACCAGATATGGGCTGCCCTGAAACATGGGGTGGGCAGATGAGATTAAAAGGGCTTTATCTTGTAACGCCTGATTATATCGATGAATCTTTATTCAACAGAACTGAAACAGCAATAAAAAATGGGGTAAACATACTTCAGTATAGGGATAAAAGCAATACATTTAAAACCCGGCTTTATGTTGCCAGAAAATTAAAGAAGATATGTACCGATTATGGAATACCATTCATAATTGATGACGATCCCATACTTATGGAAATCGTAGATGCTGATGGTGTGCATATTGGCAAGGACGATGTTCCATTCAGTTACATTAAAGAGAAGTATCCAGGCCGGATAATTGGAGTTTCCACATATGGATCTATTCCAGATGCCATGGAATATCAGAAAAAAGGTGCCGATTATGTTGCATTTGGATCATTCTTTTCTACGCATACAAAAACTGATGCTACAATGTGCGACATAAATATCCTGAGGCACCTTGAGGGCATAAATATCCCGATATTTGTTATAGGTGGCATTAACATGGATAATGTTGTTGAATTGTTAAAATATAACATATCCGGAATCGCTGTAGTTTCATCTATTTATTCATCACCAGATATTGCTGGAAGTGTAAAGTATTATATATCAAAATTAAAAGAATACAAAAAAATATAATATTTATTAATTATACCAGTGTATGAAAATAGAACAGGCCCTATTGTCGCAGTTAATGATTCTTTTAAATATAAAAAATGGGAAAAACAGGCCTTCAGAGCTTTCAAAGGAACTCAATATTACTGTTCAGGGTGTAGTTTATCACATGAAAATCCTTCATGCCAGGAACTTTATAGATGAAAATAACAAAATTACAAAAGAAGGCTTTGATTTTCTTTATAATGGATTAAATTATATAGAAGATTTTGTACATTCCAGTTTAATAAATATTGATGCGTCGCTGGTCTGGGAAGTTATATCCGATGAAGATTTAAGAAAAGATGATCAGGTTTATCTCTATATGGATGGTGGATATTTGCATGCAGGCAGATCTAAACGTTCAGATTCCAAGGGCATTGCAGTTATGGATTCTGTAAAAAATTCCTGTACAGGCATTACAGGAATTCATGGAATAATAAATATTGTTCCATCAAAAATTATTATATTGTCAATTGATAATATTGAACGGGATGTAGATATGCCAGCTTTAACGGAGAAATTACAGAAAGCAGTTAATGATCTGCATTATGATTTTATTGGCATAAGGGGAGAACTGGCAAAAACACTCAGTGATAGGATAGGATTATCTATAAAATTTGAGTATGCTGCGGTGAGCAGTGCGTTTGAGGCAGCTAAGAGAGGCTATATTACCCTTATAATTATGTCTGATCGATTATTTCACTTTTCAATGAATGAAATTAAGGATTTGCAGGCAAGAAACGAGGAAATAGAACTTGATCTGAAGCATTTATAAATTATTTTTATTTATACAGAGAATCCCGACAAATATATTACAGGTTTTATAATATATTATAATAATTATAATTTTAATTAAATTTTAAATTTGAATTAGTCCAGCATAGTTTTATAAAATATTGCTTATAAAAATAAAAAATTCCTGTTTCAAAAATATTTAAATAGCACTTTATTATAATGTTTGATTATAGAGGTGTAAAAATTATGGAGGACGATGAAAGTGGCAGTAGGGGTACATATCATTGCGGATTTATACGGTATAGATGGGGATTTAATATCTAGCGCTGATAGTATAGCTCCTATTATTGAAAATGCAATAAAGGCAGGAAATCTTACGGAGATTTCATCACAGTATTACCAGTTCAGGCCTATGGGTGCAAGTGGCATAGCATTGCTTGCAGAATCCCATTTATCATTTCATACATGGCCAGAGCATGGCCTTGTAACACTTGATATCTATACATGTGGGGACCATAGCAATGCAGATAGGGCTTTCAATTATCTGATGAATGTACTGCATCCAATTTCTGTTGAGTACAGAAAAATTGAAAGAGGTACTAAAATAGAAGAAGATGTCAGAATTGATGACCCTCAGGCAATGCTGTGATTGAGTGGAAAAAAAATTATCCATATTTATTTTGCTTATTGTTGAAATTATTATAGATTTTTCACTTTCAATTTTTCATTATACTGAGATCTTTCCAGAGCTTATAATTCCTGATATTGTATTGTCTGTATTCTCGATTTTCATCGCAGGGGATGTTTTCTTAAATGTTTCTTACAGAGCAGGAAACCGATTAAAATTGTCGCAAAAATCAATAGGATTATTTATTGTTGGGTTTGCTGCCATAGTTGATGAAATTGTAATGTCTGGTATGGCAGCATTTGACCATCTTGGGACTATTAGCTTTGGTGTTATCCAGGGCTCAAATGTAATAACACTTCTTGGCTTTTTTATTATTATGCCAGTCTTTTACCGTTCTGGCATTTCTGGCTTTAAATTCGATTCTGCTATTTTAATTGCAACATCAATTATCATTTTCGTATTCTCACTTTATTATATAAGAGTTCCTTACTATGTCGGCCTGGCCACATTGGCTCCTTTTATAATTTATATTGTAAAAAAATGGAAGGATAACAAAACAGAAACAATTGAAGAAGAACGGCAATACCCTTATTATTATGGAATTATAACTGTAGTTTTGATCATGTTTGCATCTTACAATATGATAAATTCTGCACTGGTAGCCTCAGAGAAACTTCATATTACAGCATTTATATCATCGTTCTTTCTTCTGGGATTTTTTGGTTCAGTTCCAGAACTTATAATGATGTCTATTTCTCTGAAGCATAAAAGAGAAGATGTTTCAATCGGATTAATAACGGGAAGCACTGTCTATAAGGAAAGCATACTTTTTTCAATAATTGCCTTCACTGGAACACTGTCCATGGCCGGCTCTCGCTTCTCTATAGTTTTAATGATAATATTTTCATTTATTCTATTAGCATATGGAATTATTTTCAGATAATTAAAATCCCCAGAATTGCTCATCTTTTCTCTTGATTTTTATTAACTCTTCCATGGTTTCCCTGATGTCAGGATCCAGTTCCTGATCTTTAAGTTCTTTTACAACACTTTCAGGAACATCAACGTATAGTGGTTCATCTGCAAATATCTGGCGGTTCAATGTAACGCCCTCAATGGCACAGGATAGTTCCTCGCCACGGTCTCCATGCTGCTTATTCACATCACCATCTCTGAGGCTTTTAATTGTGCCAGAATAATGGTTTTTGCCATTTATGAGCTTGTCGCCAACCTTTACCCTGCCAGATAAAATTTTGATTCCAGCAATCACGGGCTTTGCCGCCCTGAATATATAATCAGGCATAATGATGAGTTTTGATGGTATAGGCTTGCTATTTTTCTTTTCTTCATCTATTTCCTTCTTCTTGAAATCAAGCCATTTATTCAGTTCATCTATTATAGTATATATAACATCGCCAGTAATCACCCTGACGTTATTTGACTCCATTGCTTCCTTTGCATCACTTGATATGTTGACATTAAAGCCAATTATAACGCGGTTCAATGGATCATTTAATGTTGAAACGTTCACTATATCCCTTTTTGTTATATCGCCAATCTGTGCATCCCGTATGCTGATCCTGTTCTGTTCCATTTCATATGATACTGCCTCAAGGGAACCAACAGCCTCAGCCTTGATAGTTATTCCACTTTCGGATAATTTAATATTTGGTTTTGATTCCTTTATTAATTCATTAAATGCAGCGTCGTTGTTTTTGCCCTTTATAACTATTAATGAAGTACCGGATATAACATCAAGCTTATCCGCAATCAAAATCCTGATTCCGGCTGCAGCCTTTACACTGCTCTTTTCCATAACACCTTTTTTGCCGGTAACCAGGATTGCCTTTACACGGGTAATGGCAGGGCCAGAAAATGTATTGATAGCTACCAAATCACCACGGTGGAGTACTCCTTGATATAAAATTGTGTCAAGTGTGTTGCCAATTGATTCTTCTTTCTTTACTTCTATAACGCTTCCACGTGTAGATTTGCCTTGGAATTTTATTGATTCCTCTAAAAATCTCTGCGCTAAGCCGGTAAGAACCATAAGAATATCTGGTATTCCAATATTCAGCTTGGCACTGATAGGCACGATAGCAAATGTTGATTTAAAATCTGTTATCCTGTCATACCTATCTCCAGATACTCCATGAATATAAAGATCATTTATAATTTTATAAATTTTTTCATCAAGCATGTCTTTATATTCCTGCCTCTGCATTGATAGAGCTCCTCTGAATGATGATTCGTTGCTTGCAATATAATAAGGTATTAAATCAATTTTATTGGCTGCTATGACGAATGGTGTTTTGTATTTTTTTAATATATCTATAGATTCGATTGTTTGCGGTTTAAGGCCTTCATTTATATCAATTACCAGTATAGCAATATCTGCAAGTGCGCCCCCCATGGCCCTCATATTGGCAAAGGCCACATGGCCTGGTGTATCTATAAAAAGAAGTCCTGGTATTCTTATTGCTATATTTTTAAAATTGCTGGATATTATAGATTCAAGTGTTTTTTTATCTATTTCTGTAGCACCTATTTTCTGTGTTATTTTTCCAGCTTCTTTTTTTGCTATTCCTGTTCCCCGTATATCATCCAGAAGCGTTGTCTTTCCATGGTCAACATGGCCAAGGACACAAACAATTGGTTCCCTTAAATCGTTTTTAGCAGTTTCCATATTCAATAATCCATTATTTCATCATTATTGAAGAATATTTTATATTCATGGAGGTAGGATTCTTGTGAATCTGATGCATGAACTATGTTTTCCTCAATATTCAAAGAGAAATCTCCACGTATTGAACCGGGAGCTGCCTTTGAGCCATCTGTTGCACCGGCTATATTTCTGCATGATAGTATTGCATTGTCTCCCTCTAATATCATGGCTACTATAGGCCCTGATGTTAAATATGAAACTAAGCCTTCAAAAAAAGGTTTAAGCGCATGCTCACTGTAATGTTCCTTGGCTTTCGCTTCTGAGACCAGCATGAGCTTCATTGCCACCAGTTTCAGGCCCTTATTCTCGAATCTGGATACCACATTTCCGATAATTTTACGTTTAACGCCATCAGGCTTGATGAGTATTAGCGTTCTTTCCATAATACTACGCCTTTCTCATTTCTTTGATACGGTGGTATTCATTGGTCCATTTTACATTTCTAGCTGCTCTCTTGAGCTCAATCATATTTACTTTACATTTTTTAGAGCAGAAATTTAAAACATTGCCATCTTTTCTGATATAAATTATTCCAGACGCGGGTTCTATATCATGCCCGCAAAAAGTACATTTTCTATTTTCCATTTAAATCACCTCATAGATAATCTTCTTGCTTCTCTAGCAGTCTCTCTGAGCATCAATATATCTCCCACCTTAACAGGGCCCAGGACGTTTCTAGCGATTATACGGCCCTGATCCTTGCCTTCCAGTACTCTTACTTTTACAGTTGTGGCCTCGCCGGTCATTCCAGTTCTGCCCATTAATTCCACAACTTCTGCGGGAGTTGCGTCATCAGCCATTTATCTCACTCCTCTTCAGTTTCTTTTTTTGCTTTTTTAGCTTTCTTTGGTTCTTTCTTTTCCTTAGGTTCTTCTTTTTCTGCTTTCGGTGCTGTTTCCTTTGCTTTCTTTGGTTCTTTCTTTTCCTTAGGTTCTTCTATCTTCTCTTCAACTGGAGCAGCTGCTTCTTCTGGCTTTTCTGTTTCCTTCTTCTCAGATTTGACTTCTTTCTTTTCAGATTTGCCTGTTTTTGCACTTGTAATTGATGAAAGCAATGTTTTGTATGCTTCATCGTTTTTGCCAAAGTCTACTACAGCTATTGATGCTGCTGATGCAATTCCGACCTTTAATCCAAGTTCACTTTTGTTCTTTACAAATGTGTACGGCACTTTTCTTTCTTCACAAAGAATTGGCAGGTAAAATACAACTTCAGGGGGTGATACATCTTCTGCTATAACAACAACCTTTGCCTCTCCTCTCTCTATTGACTTAACTACTTCATTTGTTCCTTTCTTTATCTTGCCCGATCTGTATGAATTCTCTACAAAATCTAGAGACTCTTTGACTAACGATTCGGGAGCTTCAAATTTTACATAAGTATTTTCCATATTAATCCTCCTTCACTTTTCAAAGGTATTATAAACAGCAATATAAATATTTAGTACAGCAGAGCTTTTATTAAACTGTTTTTAGAAGATATAAGGATATAGTCTCCATTATAGAAATAACATTCACATATCTTGCCTGATGGATAATTACACTATAATAGAAAATTGCATAATTGCAAAATTATGCAAAAAGCTCACTTGGCCAGGTACGATCAGAATTTTTATTTAAACAATTTTAAGTATTCTGGTGGTTTTAATGTTCTTTCTTCATCTATCCGGTTTCTTTCAGCATACATAAATGCATGTAAAATGTTCCTCTCGAAAGCATAATAGGCCAATTCATTGCTAATAGATGGTTTTTTGCCTGAAAAATATGTTTAATATGCCTTAAGTTGAGCCTCCAATTTATATGAATACGTAAACCCTTGAAAAGAAAATTTTGGCGTTGTTGATTTATACCACAAAGTCTGATTATTTATAGATAGGGTATATCTTTCCATAGCTTTCCCACTTATAATTAAACTTGCTATAAGATGTGGTATCCTGGGCAGAGCAGGCATATTAATCCAATAATTGAATTTTTTACAACGGTTATTGCGCCTTTCAGTTCCAGTCCACAGCAATTAGTGTAAAACTTCTATTATCTATATTTATTTCATTCAAGGCATTTCTGTTTATTGTATCATCATTTCTATATCCGGTTTTCTTCTCACAAAAAATATAACGGGAATTCCTGTATTTTTGTTGGCATATTCAGCATCCATGAGTGAAATAATAATAGAATGGCATGGAATGTTTATATCTTCATTCTGTGCTATCTATATAGCCCATGGATTTTAGGTTAATTAACCAAAAACGCCATTTTGACATAATTATATGGGATAAATTTAAATCTGGCCACAATATTTATTTTATGGGCGAAAAGACAGATGTTTTAGCAGCATCCATGATTGGAACGATAATAGAATGGTATGGAATATTTATATTCTCTATGGGAGCAATATATATAGCCCATGAATTTTATCCATCAGTAAGCGTGGCAGAAGGCGTGTTATTGACACTTTTAACATTTGCATTAGGCTTTGTAACCAGGCCTATAGGAGCATACGTATTCGGCCATTATGGTGATAGGATAGGAAGAAAGAAAATTCTATTATTGACATTATTGATCTCCGGTATATCTACCGGATTAACCGGCCTTATTCCATCTGCAAACCAGATTGGTTATATGGCTGTCGTACTTTTAGTTGTGCTTAGATTGGCACTGGGTTTTGGCCTGGGTGGAGAATGGGGTGGAGCCATGCTCTTAACACTGGAAACTTTTAAGAAAAAAAGAGGTTTCTATTCATCCTTTGTCCAATCAACAGTTAGCATAGGGTTACTTTTAGGCTCAGCTGTATTCATTCCATTAGTATCTATATTTCCATCTTCATTTATGTATTCCACTGGATGGAGAATTCCATTCCTGGCAAGTTTTGTTATAGTTATTGTTGGCGTGTTTATCAGGTTAAAGGTAAAGGAAACCCCAATATTTGAAGCTGAAAAGAAGAATAACAAAATACTTAAATCACCTGGCAAGGAATTGTTTACAAAACACTGGAAAAAAGTTATCATTGGGACATTTCTTGCTGGTACGACAGGAAACATTTTCTATTTTGCAGTTACATTGCTTCCTGTTTTATTTGAATCTACAAAAAAAATAACAGTATTTGATGGGCTGATAGGGACAGCAATTTTTGGAATGATTGAAATGACTTTTATATATATAGGTGGACCGCTATCGGATAAACTGGGCAGGAGGCCAATAATAGCATTTGCAAATATTATTGCGCTTGTTGTCCTGTTTCCAGCAATTTATCTTATCAGTTTTGGATATTTCATTTTATTCATATCTATTCTTGCTGTCGCTAGTGGTTTGGGCATGGCACCAATGGCGGCAATGATATCTGAAATTTTCCCCACCGATGTGAGATATTCAGGGAATTCTGCCTGTTACCAGTATGGCAATTCATTCATTGGCGGCCCAAATCCCTATATTTCAGATTTTCTTGGTGGGATTTTATATCCACTTTATCCTGTATTTACAACAATTTTTATTTTCATTGCCCTTGGAACTTTATACAGAACAAAAGAATCAAATGAAATTTCTTTGGAAGAAGATTACCTTACAAAGGCAATCTGAACTCCCCCTTTGCATATTTTTTAATAAATTATCAATTTAATGCTATATCTTTTATATTATTTATTATTTTTGCTCCAGCATATTTCGCTATAATATCGTTGTATGTAGGTAAAAATCTGTTTTCTCCCCTGTCTATAATGTAAAGTTTTGATGCTTTGCTTATTTTTTTGGAGATGAATACCAGATCTGATTGTGGGTTTCCCTTAAATACATTTCCTCTTCCATCACTTATTAAAAGCGAAATTGTTTTCTGTTTAGAATAGGCAGATAATTTATATATGCTTTCGAGCCCACTATAAAGTGGTGTTTTACCATTGCTTTTAATAGAATTTATCATGCTTTCCAGCTCACCAAAATTCCTTGTAAAATTCATCAGTACTGATGCGTCATTTCCTGAAAATGAGAGCAGGGCCACTTTGCTCCTCATAATATATAATTTTTTTAGAAGCATATCAGACACCTCCCGTGCTATTTCGAGCCTTGAATAGAAATTCATTGATCTACTGGCATCTATAGCTATTATGAAAGGTATCGAACCTCTTGCATATGCATCATTCATCACTATTGTTTTTGAGTTTATTTTAGTGTAGCCAGAGGTCCATGTATTTATCAGTGATGCACGCATATTAAAATAACTGCCAATTTTTGTTCCAATATATCTGTGTTCCTTAAAAAGTCCAGATTTTCCGCTCCTATTGCCAACAGGCTTTTCTTTCATTTTTAATTCTATGTTTCTGACATCTTGTTTATCTTTGCTTTCTTTATTGCTGCTATCATTCAAACCTGGATTATTATCCTTATTTTTCAGCCCATTATCCCTGTCCAATCCTTCATCATTATTGTTTGTATCTTCCTGCCCATTATTTTCACTGTTATTTTTATTTAGCTGGTTTTCCATATTATAATCAGGCTTTGGCTTCCCCTTTTCTTTAAGCCTGTGATTCAGTGCAAATTCAAGTGCTTTTCTTACATCATCAGAATTTACTTCCATTCGTTGGTTATAGGCTGCTATAGCCCTTGCAGTTTTTACAGTACTGATCATTGCCCGGTTGCTCAGAGAATTTTTGAGCACTGTATCTCCAATGAATTCTAAATATTTCCTTGATATTATAACATGATGCAGTATTTTCCTGGCTGAGATAATTCTATCTAAGATTTCCCGATCAGAATCTATGTACTGGCTGATAAACTCCTCTGTATTTGAATCAAAGGCCTCGACACGGTTTGAAATCTCTATGAGTTTAGCTACAGATTCAGGCATTTTGCCTTCAACCGATATCCCAAACCTATCAAGCAGCTGTGGCCTTAATTCGCCCTCTTCAGGATTCATTGTTCCGATCAGTATGAAGGCGGCAGGGTGTACATAGGAAACACCTTCCCTTTCCACTATATTGATGCCTGAGGCTGCAGAATCAAGTATAGAATCAACTATTGAATCATCGAGCAAATTGATCTCATCAATATACAGTATTCCCCTATTTGCTTCACCGAGCAGCCCTTCCCTTAGAACCGCTTTTCCATTAATAGCACCTGCTATATCCAGAGAGCCAACAACCCTGTCCAGCGTTGAGCTATTGGGCAGGTTGATTATTTTTATCTTTAAATTTTCAATTTCTAATCTGCCATGCTTCTCCCTTTCTATGCATTCATCACAAAGACTTCCCGCTGGATCACAGTGAAACCTGCAACCTTTGACTGCAAGAACCTCAGGAAGTACAGATATTAGAGATCTTACCATTGTAGATTTGGCTATTCCTTTTGGACCTGTTATGAGGAGGCCACCAATCTTTGGATCTATTGCATTCACAATAAGCCCAAGCTTAATGTCATCATTGTCAACTATAGCAGTAAAAGGAAAATTATAAGTTTTCATTCGTTTTCACCCTCAATTTCCATATATTCTGATTCGAGTTTTTCTTTCATTTCCTCAGAAGCATGCCATATATCCCGTTTATATGCTTCAATCATTCTTGCTGTTATTTCAGAATATGCCCACTGGTTTTCCTTTTTAAACCATTCTTTCATTTCACTGTTAAGTATGAATTTTTCAGCAATATTATTGAATATATCATCATTTACCATTTTTGTTGTGGCTCCCCATCCATATAAATGTTCAATTTTTTTAAGCATTTCTGTTGCACCGCGGTAGCCAAAGTTTTTCTGTGCATTAATCCATTTTTCATTTAACAGCTTTCCTATTGCAGTTCTTTCTATTTCCTCTTTCATAGGCCTTATCTGCGGCCTGTTTGGATTGAATGTATCTTCAAACATCAATGAGGGTTTTGAACCATTTTTCCTGGCCATGAGGTAGAAACCACCTGCATAGGAATAATTGCAGGAGTCATCATTGATATCAATTTCATCAATTTCGCGTTTATGTACTATGGTTTCTATATCCTTTGATATAGATAATAGTTCATTCCCTGATTCTTTTCCAAATTTTCCATTGCCATATGAATAGCCCATCCACTCAGCAAACACATCGGCCAGGTCATTTTCATTTTCCCATTTTGATGATTCAACAGCATTATTGACGCCAGAACCATATGATCCGGGTTTCGATGAAAATATGCGGTCAAGGTGGCCATACCTGTTTCTGTGCTTTATAATATAGTTTATGCTTTCATTTTCATTCAGGGCAGCTACTTTTTTTATTGCAGAATCTATCAATTCTATAATATTGAAAAGGTTGTCCCTCACGATTCCACTGGATTCAATAACCACATCAATTCTTGGCCTTTTGAGCGTATCCATTGGTATAACCTTTACATCCTTGACTTTTTTTGTCCCTTCCTGCCATACTGGCTCAACGCCCATGGTATATAATATCTGTGATATAAGTTCACCATCTGAACGGTATGCATCAGTCGACCACAGAACAAACCCAATTGTTTCTGGAAATTTATTTATTTTTTTATATTCGTTTTCAATCAGTTTATTGGCTAGTATTACACCAACCTGCCATGCAGAATAGCTTGGTATTTTAAAAGGGTCAACAGCGTAAAAGTTTCTGCCAGAAGGGAGGACATCATATCTTCCTCTGGTCAGCGAACCCGATACACCTGGCTCAACAAACTCACCACGCAAAGCCATGAGCAGGCTGCTGTTTTCATTTTCAGGTGATCTGAGAAGGTTTGCTATGATGCTTTTCTCCAGCTCAGGCATGCTGCCTTTCCCATCCAGGTAATCGTCTATCATGGTTCCAGCCTCCTCTTTTCCATATTTGCTGAATAATGATGAATCGAATCTTGTAGCTGTAAGAACATAATCTTTGATGTCATTATGGTCTATTTTCCTTCCATATACATAGAGCCCTTTTGATATAATTGAATCTTTGAAAAGATTAAGCCGGTGCTCTATTTCATGGGTGGCTTTATGTGGATCGTTGAAGTTTATGGACAGCCCTGCCTTTTTAGATATGCTGCTGATTTTATCAAGAATAAGTTTTTCCCTTGGTTTATTTTCAGCTTTTTCCGTTTCCTCAAAATCATCTATCAGTTCTTCCAGTTCATTTATTGCATCAGGCACTTCATCATAAGCTGTTGGAGGGGTTATATAATCTAAAAGGACAGCATAGCTTCTTCTCTTTGCTATTATGCCCTCGCCAGGAACATTTGTGGAATACAGGTAAAGATGGGGAAGTTCACCAATTGATATTTCAGGAAAATCGCTGCTGGAAAGCCCAATGCCTTTTCCTGGTGTAAACTCCAGTGTACCATGTGTACCAACATGTATTATTGCATCGGCTTTGAATATATTTTGAATCCATTTATAGAAGCCAAGCCAGTAATGCGTTATTGGTGTGAGCGAGTCATGAATTGTCCTTATACTGTTATCACTATCAGCAAAAGTGATTCTTTTTGGCTGTATTCCAATGAAAATATTCCCGGAGAAAATTCCTGGAATGTACATAAATCCATCTTTCACCATGTAATCCCTGGCCCAGTTTAATTCACCCCAGCGATTCATTATAGCAGACCGGGATTCTTCTGGAATATTATTGAAATAATCCATATACTCTTTCTCTTTCATTGAATATACAGATCCTCCATTTTCTATTATATCTTCAACAGAAGTCCACTTTCCCTCCGGTATGGCCTTTCTTTTCATTATTTCTTTTATAAGCTGGTTTCCATCCGGCACGTTATCTACTGTAAAACCATTATTTTTTAGCAGATTCAGGATATTTGAAACAGAATTCAGCGTATCGAGCCCTGTTGCAGTCCCTATATTCGCTTCCAGATCCTTGAATGATGAGCCAGAATGGAGAATTATTGCAATTTTCTTTTCACTGTTTGCTTTATATCTCAAATTTACCCAGTTGCTGACCCTTGAAGCCAGATACTTTGCCTGATCATTTATGGGAACAAGCTCGCGGTAAACAGTATCTTTTTCCACAATTTTTTTTATAACGCCGATGAGCACCGGTTCAATGGTTCCATCCATTTCAGGAAGCATCGCACTCATAATGGTAGAAACAACATCAAGCCCGGATGAGTCAACCCATTCTTTTTCCTCCTTATAATAGTAAATAAGCCCCTGAAATATGGGCACATTCAGATTAATAAGTGTTGATTTATCCTCCTTTTTAATCAGAGAGAAGGATAAAAGGTTTATAACTGCATCAACAGTCCTTTCTCCATCATTATAAAAGTACTTGCCAATGCACTCTTCTGCACTCATAATATTTCTGGATTTATCTCCAAAACCATTGGTGTATACAGCTATGGCCGATATATTCCTGGTATTGAGGTGCTCTATAAGCGAGTTAACGATTTTTGTATCGCCATCAACCCATGCAGTTCTATAAAAGAGTATTCCAACCTTCCGTTCAAAATTCTTTTTTCCATAATCATAAATGCCGGAGAATTCAAGTTTCTCCGGTTCGCCATATGCACAGGAATCAAATATGCTTTCTAGAAACAGCACCATATTTTTTATATTTTTATATCCGCCGTAAAAATAGTAATTGGAAACTTTTTCTTCTATAAATTTGCTCACAGTAGAATATGTGCTTAAAATTGGGTCTATTGCTATGACATTCTTCTTGTTCTTTATAACAGACTCAATATCCTCAAGTATGTTATTGTAAATATTTTCTCCTGAAAAGTGATGAATGAAAACCGCATCTGCATCCCTCATAAAATTTATAAATTCTGAATCTACTGGATCAAGGCGGGGATATTTAATTTTAATATCATTGCCCGTTTCTTCACCTGCCCTGATGAATGATTTTATTACAGATCCGTTCCATCCTATAAGTACAGCGAACTTCATAAAAGTAAAGTCTATTTTAATATATAATAGTTATTCCAGATGAATATAGAAAATTGTATTTTTCCAGTATGCAGGAATTATAAGATTCTATATTTCAATGTTTTATGGGTTACAGTGATATTTATTTCTTCGATTTTCATATTTAATATGGGTTAAATTTTATGCTTTGAATATGATTGGAGTTGCCTAAGAAAAACTCAGAAAATATTAAAACCTGGCTTTATATAGTGTCATAATCAATATATATAAAATTTATTTTTATATTTTTAATGTATTGATAATGCCATGCAATAATTGGGCATTTGAGAAAATATGTAGAATTTCATTGCCGATTCAAATGCCTTTTGGCAATTTCATTTCTGGTAATGCATGCCTGCGATCAGATAGAAATGCCACATTACGTTTTATTATTTCAATTTACATAAATAAGATTTAAATATTCTTAACTGATTACCTCACAAGGAATGACGTCTCCATAATGCATTGCGCTGATGACGCCTACAGGTGATTTAGATGATATATCTGATAATGGAGACGATCACGCAATATTTATTCGTTGTACTATTTTCCCCTCTCGTTGTAGGCATTTTTGAAAAACTCAAGGCAAATATAGAATCCAGAAAGGGGCCAAGCATATTCCAGCCATACTATGATATTTTCAAGCTGTTAAAAAAAGAAACTGTAGTTTCAGCAAACTCATCTGGTATTTTTATATATACACCATACATTGCATTTGGAATTTACTCATTAATAGCACTCATTATACCTGTGTTTATGAGCAAGCCCATAATATTTACAGCATCAGGAGATTTTTTTGCCGGTGCAATACTGTTTTCACTGGCTGCCCTTGTGAAGATTGTTGGAACGCTGGATTCAGGAAGCAATTTTTCCATGATGGGTGCTTCAAGGCTCATGTCATTCAATTTTTTCAGTGAAGGCACACTTATAACTGTATTCTTTGCTGTTGCATTAATTTCTGGAACAGATAATCCATATACAACAAACAATTATCTGATTGCACATCCATTATCCAACCTCAGCCTTGTACATATATTTGCTATATTTGCATTCTTTATGGTATTCCTATATGAATTTGGAAAAATACCAACGCAGAGCGAGGGGAATCAGGAAATGGGAATGATTGATTCTGGCATAGACTATGAGTACAGTGGCAAAGCCCTTGCAATAAATAAGTGGTCATCGTATATGAAGACATACCTGCTTGGCTCTGTATTATTAAATGTTTTTCTGATCCCATGGGGGATATTCAATGCATACCCATTCTTTTTCCTCAATATCGGCATTATGTTTGGAAAATGGATCTTGCTTATCCTTGTTGTGCTGATAATAGATACAACTTTAGCAAAACTCAGACTATTCCGTGTAATTGATTACCTTGCAGTGGCCTTTGTATTTTCTATATTATTCCTGGTACTTACAGAGGTGATTGGATGAATATAATATATGATTTTATTTATATAATAGCTGCATTTGTAATAATCTCTGGCTTTTATATACAGGGAAACAAGTATCTTCGTTCCATGGTAATGACACAGGCAATCCAATCCAGCCTCATTGCTGCAATAGCATTTATGCTTGGTGCTTTGCTAAGGGAATATACATTCTTTATTCTTGGCATACTTGTACTGGTGCTGCGTGCATTTTTAGTATCATATTTTCTGTTTGCAAAGATACCGAAAAAATTAGGATATTTATACGAATCAAAGCTTTCTGTAACCTACTTGCTGCTTGTTGATCTTGCATTTATTGTAATATCCATATTTATCGTATATTCAGTATCTTTTATACATATAGTTTCACACATATTCCCGGATAGCAATATAATATTATTTCCACTGCTTTTATTTTTCCAGGGCCTCTTTATAATAGTTTCAAGGAAGAGGACAATAGCTCAGGTTCTCGGATATATAGAGGAGGAAAATTCCCTTATATTGCTCGGCATATTCATACTTCCAGTCCCCATCATTATAGAGAGCAGTGTCTTTCTTGATGTTCTTATACTTGTTGTAATATTTTCTGTAATAAGCCTTGAAAAAACAGAACACAAACCTATGGAGGAGTTAAAAGGATGATATATAATATTCTTATTCTGGCATTGCCACTTATAGCTGCAGCCTTTTACAGGAACATAAAAAACAGCAGCCTTATAGCTTCTATAATAGAGATGGTGCTTCTCGTTCCACTTTATTTCAATTTGAGTGATTCAGGCTTTTTCTTCGTTGATAAAATTACATTCATATTTATTTTGATGGTAAGTTCAATATATATGCTTTCTCTCCTCTATTCGAGAAAATACATACATAACGTTTCAAATAAAGGAATATCAGAGAATATGTATTATATGCTTATGGGCTTCTTCTATGTCGCTATGGAATTTGCACTTATGGTAAATAATTATGGCTTCATGTGGGTTGGCATTGAAACAACAACAATATCTTCTGCACTGCTTCTCATCACCGAAAAATCAGAGGTATCTCTCGAGGCCACCTGGAGATATATCATAATTGTATCAGCTGGCGTTACATTTGCCTTTATTTCAGTAATACTTATCTATTATGCATTTGGCACCCTCACAGTAACATCCATAATTGCTTCAGGCACCAATGGGAGCATTGCAGTAAGGCTCGCTGTTGGCATAGCACTTGTTGGTTTTGGGACAAAAGTTGGAATATTTCCACTCCATACCTGGCTGCCCGATGCACACAGCGAGGCACCAGCACCAGTCAGCGCAATGTTCTCAGGAGTTCTTCTTCCTGTGGCGCTTTATGTGCTTTACAGGGTATACCAGATATTTCCCATGAGGGAACTTTTCATCTGGGCAGGAACAATATCAGTTTTATTCGCTGCAATAGTACTGGGTTCACAGCGCAATTACAAGAGAATGTTTGCATATTCAACCATGGAAAATATGAATATAGCGCTCATTGGCTTTGCAACGTTTACCCCTGAAGGCATAATAGGTGCACTTATCCTGCTTCTATCCCACAGTTTTGGAAAGGCCGCAGCATTTTACACGTCTGGAAACATATATGAAATGGCTGGCACAAAATCCATTGATAATATGGGAGGCATATTCAAAAACAAGATCAATTCAGCATCACTTCTTCTTTCCTCCTTTGCTGTAACAGGGACACCGCCTTTTGGAACGTTTTTTGGTGAATTTCTCATTCTCTATTCTGTATTTTCAATTCATTTTTATCCCCAATTTATAATAATCGTGCTCTCCCTGTTCATTGCATTTGTATCAATTAATTTCAACGTTTCAAAAATGATCTTCAAGGGTAATGGGAATTATGGGAAATCCGTTGCAAGTGAAACAATTCCCCTTATTGCCGCAATAATTTCAATATTTATAGGAATAGTTTTCCTGGTGGTGTATCATGAAATATTATAGGTTCAGCGATCCAGCAGGGCGTTATATTGGAAATTGCGATAAATTGGATATTTATTCAGATTCCATATCTCCCGCCAGGATAATTGATGAGGAGAAGACGGAATCCGTTCAGGGTGATATGTATTTCAATTATGGACCATCAGCAGGAGGATTGAGAGAGTCAGTAAATTTCAGAATCTTGACGCCCGGTGAATTCATAAGGGATATAGAAATAAATTCATATTATAAGAGAAGAAAAATTAAGGTTATCAATGATGATATTGAAACAGCTATACTTAAGATTGAGAGGGTAAATGGTTTTCATGCAGCATCCCATTCTATTGGCTTTCTGCTGGCAGTGGAGGATGCACTGGAAATTGATAACACAGCTGTAAAAAACCTTCGTATTGCTGAGATAGAACTTGAAAGGATAAGATCAAATATAGATGTATTGAAGGGAATCTGTGAATCTGCGGGCTTTGCAGTTCCAGAAAACCAGCTTTTATATCTGAGGGAAGAGGTGGCAAGGATCATTTCAGAAACTTTTGGGCACAGATATTTCTTTTCATCGAATAATATTAATTTCGTAAAATTGTTAAATTCAAAAATAGGCCTGGAAAAAATTAAAAAAGAGTTTACAAAGATATATGATGGGCTTTTATCCTCCAAAATTTTCCTTGACCGCATTCAGGAAAATGGCATAATAAAAGAAGCTCGATCTACTGGCCCAGCTGCAAGAGCTTCAGGGTATGTATATGATGCAAGAATTGACTCACTATCGCTCCCATACCATGCATATATGCCTGTTATTGAAAATAGTGGCGATTCCTTTGCAAGATTCCAGGTCAGGTCAAGGGAGATACTGGAATCTATTAGAATAATTGGTGCTCTTGGCCTGGATACAGTAAAAAACGAAAAGATAGAGGGCTTGGATGGTTCTGGTGAGGGAGCATCGAGAATTGAATCGCCTGCTGGTGACCTTTTCTATTATGTGAAGATTAATGAAGGGCATTTAGAAAAAATTTTAATGGTTCCTCCATCCTATCTGAATATAAAACTATTCAAACATGCCTTAATCAACAATAATATTTTTACAGATTTCTTTTTTGTGTGGGAAAGTTTTGGAATATGGATTTCTGAACTTGAGGTGGAATTTATATGAACTGGTTTTTAAGTGGATTGAAGAACAGGGTCAGAACGGAAAAACTGGGTAAATATGTGCTTGAATCACCATCGGTGCTTGAGGGCGAAAGTGATTGCAAATGCCCGGTGGATGCCCTTAAAGATGGAAAATGGAATGGAAATAAATGCATATTTTGCATGCGGTGTGATTTGAAGGCCACAGGAAGGCAGGAGCTCTTTGCCGTAAATGATAAGATTCCTCCCATATTGAGCAGATCACTTTATTTATACCCCATAGATTCCGGCACATGCGGTGCCTGCAATATAGAATTTACATCACTTTTTGCACCTCAGTATGATATAAATAGATTTAAAATATTTATGGCAAATACGCCCAGGCATGCTGATGCCTTAGTTGTTATGGGCGTATATACTGAAAACATGGAAAAGGTCATAGAGAATGCATACAATGCAATGCCGGAGCCAAAAATTATAATTGGCATCGGTTCCTGTGCACTGTCTGGTGGCATTATAGGAACAGCAGTGGCAAAGAAATACAGCATAGAAATTGCAGGGTGCCCGCCATCACCTGAGAATATAATTAATGCAATAAACAGAGCGAGGGAAAAAAATGATTGAGTATATTCCATTAATAATAATATTTATAGCAATAATAGTTTCTATAAAATTCCCAAAAATTGGTTATGCATTAACTGCTATTGCATCGGCTGCATTTTTTGCTTTTACCTTTCATGTATTTGATTATATAACTTATTTTTACATGACTGCGGCTATTGTATGGATTATAACATCTATATTTTCTATTTCATATTCTGAGAAATATGGAAAATGGCTTGCCCCGCTTTTTATACTGACTGTAGCAGGCATGATGATAATACTATATGCAGGCAACTTTCTTGTATTCATAACTGGCTGGGAAATTATGTCAATACCTGCATATCTTACTGTAGCAATTAATAAGAAGAGCAATATGGAGGCATATGTTTTCATGTTTTTCTCTGAAATCAGCACAATTCTTATAATAACAGCAGCAGTTATATCGTATTTTTATACTGGCACTTTGAGTTTTGTCAGCCTGGGCAATGATACGGTCCTGTTCATATTTGCTATCGGAGCTATGTCAAAAATGGGATTAACGCCATTTATGATAAGTGAATGGCTGCCCATAGCCCATGGAAGCGCCCCTGCGAATTCTTCAGCTATTTTCAGTGCAACAATGACATTGATGGGTGTATATGGAATAGTAAAACTTGCACTGTTATCAGTTACATCTATTGATATAGGAATAATTTTTATTGCCATAGGTGTTATTTCTAACCTTTTTGGAGCACTCTATGCATATATCTCAGAAAATATGAAGTCACTTGGCGGCTTCAGCACAATAGAGAATAATGGAACAATAATGGCAGCAATAGGCCTTTTCATAGCAGTGGACAATCCGATTTTAAGGGGGTTCATATTGATATCCATAGCTATTTTTGCTATGTCGCATTCAATTGCAAAAACCGGATTATTTATAGTTATAGGCGAAACTGGTGAAGAGTTCTTCAGTTTTATTAAGGGAAAACACTCCAGAATAAATATAATGGGGAAATTCCTGATTATATCATCACTTTCAGGCTTATTTCCTTCACTTGGTGGCCTTGCAACATGGATGGTGCTTGAATCCTTCTTTATGGGCGCGTACCTTTACGGCGTTTTAGGAATTGCCTCTGTAATAGCAGGTTCGCTTCTTGCAATGGGTGAGGGTTTTGCAACAGCAGCCATGTTAAAAATATTCTACTTCACTTCAGGAAGCGATAAGAAACCCGCTAAAAAGCTTGAAAATTATACGATACTGTTCACAGGTATTTTACTGGTTTTTCTCTTTATAATATCTTTTCTTTTAATCGGGAAACAGTATATTTCCGGTATACCATCTGTACTTATATTCAATGGGTATATGATAGAATCCAGGGAGGGCATTTCAGATTTTGGGCTTATCACGCCATTATACATATTTGCCCTTATAGGCATATTCAGCATTGCAGCATACCTTATATTTGGGAAGCAAAAAGTGCGCATATCTGACAGATGGAATGGCGGAGTTGAAAGAAATGAACACTATAATTCATTTAACTATTCAAATAATATAAGATTGATATTGAAAAAGGTTTTGAGGACAGAATATGATAATGGGAGGCTTATACAGACTGTAGATATATTCTGGCTCATCATGATAGATATTGCCCGTTTATACAGAAAATTCTCAAAATATTTCAGTTATAAAATTATGAACAGTTCAATATCCTATTATGTAATGTATATGATAATTGCATTTATTCTTGTGATTATTATAGTTTCATTATATTAATTTTTAATATTTTTGCTATTTCTCTCACCAAGGATATCATTGCTGTTCCAGAATTTTAATATTATTATTGCAAGCGATATAGCAACAGGAATAATAAGGAGGGCAAATGTTTTTTCAAAGCCAATATATGTTATAATCAGAGAAAATATAAGTGGGATAACCATGAAAAGTACCATGTTATAGGAATAAAAATAAGAATTCATTGCATTTCTCTCTGATGGCAGGCTTCCACGGGAAATTTCAATGGTGGCTATTGGAAATATAGATCCGTGTGGTATTCCAAGCAACATCATCATGGCAACAAATGAAAGATAATTGGGCAGGAAGGGAAATGCCATGAGAACAGCAATGGTAATTGCCGGTGCAATTGCCAGAACATTTCTGATATTGCGTACAGGCCGAATGCTCAATACAATTCTTGTCACCAATGATACTGAAAAGAAGAAAACAAAGGGTAAGTAAGCAAGAAAGCTGCTTACATGAAATCTTGTCTCTGCAAAAATAGCAAGAAATACCGTCAATGCAGCAAAGGGAATATTATATGTTGTTATAGTTAGAATTGATAAATAGAGTGGCCTCTTATGAATTATGGGCTTTCTGGCTTTTCTATTGCTGTCCTCGGGGAATTCAATGAAAAATGAAACTAAGAAGCCTATTAGGGCAACTGGTGCAAAAAACAGGAAGATAGCACGATAATTTGTGATTGTAAGCAGATAGCTTTCAAGCGATGGGCCAAATACAAGGCTGAAACTTAATCCCACTGAATATATTGCAAGCAAACGTTCTCTTTTCCTTTCATCGGGATAAAGCCCTGCTGATGTGACAATATTCGGAAGTATTATTCCGTATGCCATGCCAATAAGAAAAGAGATCAGGAATACACTGAGGTTTCCTGAGAAATAATACAGTATGAGAAAAATTATGAGAAATAGATTGGAAATGATGAAGAGAATTCTTCTGAATTCTGGCCCTATTCTTGTATTTATGAACGTTGTAGCCATTACAGTTCCAAGATATATTATAGCTGCCACTGCAGCAGTCAGCTCGTATGAAAATTTAAGTATATACTTGGAATATAATGGCACTGTTGTTACAACCATATTATTTGTTGCCCTCATTGAAATAGCTATAAGAATGAGCATAATAGAATAAAAAAGGAAAGAGTGCTTTGGATTAATTTTGCCCATATATCCGTGATGCTCGCATTTTATTTAATCATTAAATTATATAGATAGGTATTTAAAAGCAGTTATGATAAACTTACAATGAAATTAAGTGAAATGGTGCCGCAAGAATTCCTGAAACTTACGGACAATAATGATTTTGAGCTCTATGAACATCAGGTAGAAGCAATTAAAAAATTTAAAAATGGCAGAAATGTTATTGTTTCCGTTCCAACTGCATCAGGAAAAACTCTGATAGGGTATATTGGAATTTATGAAACTTTCCTGAAGGGAAAAAAATCCATGTATATAGTTCCATTGCGGTCGCTTGCCATGGAGAAATACCAGGAACTTATAAAATTAAGGGACCTTGGCATGAAGGTCACAATATCTATTGGAGATTACGATGTCCCACCTTCCTTTGTTAAAAATTATGATGTGATAATAGCTACATCGGAAAGGGCAGACTCAATGCTTCACAGGGATCCCGATATTTTAAATGAATTTGGCCTGATAATAATTGATGAAATACATATGATATCTGATGCAACAAGAGGGCCAAGAGTGGAAACGGTTATTTCATCGCTTTTGCACCTTAATCCAGAAATTCTGCTTATTGGGCTTTCTGCCACGGTTTCTAACATCAATGAGCTTGCAGACTGGATGAATGCAGATACTGTTATATCAAATTTCAGGGCAGTGCCACTTGAAACTGGATTAATTTACAGGCACAGCCTAATAACAGATGGAAAGAAAATTGACCTTGGCAGCAAAGATGAGGTAACACTTATTTTAAATGGAATTGAGGGAGGGGGCCAGGCTCTGGTATTCAGAAACTCAAGAAGAAGCACGGAAAAATATGCAGAGACCCTGTCAAATTTTCTCAATGCCGAAAATGACAATAAAAACATGGATATAGATATAGATATATTTAATGAAAACCAGGCCCGCCTCATTTCACATGGTGTGATGTACCATCATGCTGGGTTATCAAATGAACAGAGAAGTGTAATAGAAACACTCTTCAAACAGGGTTATCTTAAGGTTTTGACAGCAACCCCAACGCTTGCTGCCGGTGTAAATCTGCCTGCCAGGACAGTAATAATAAGAGATATTACACGATTTTCTGATGGATACAGCAAACCAATATCCAATATTGAAATTCAGCAGATGCTGGGAAGGGCTGGCAGGCCAAAGTATGATAAAAATGGATTTGGATATATATATGCATCATCACCATCTATGTTTAAGGTTGCGGAAAATTACCTGAGTGGAGAACTTGAACCAGTAATTTCTAAAATGGGCACAAGCAGCCTCATAAGATTTAACCTTCTGGCACTGATAGCATCTGGAATAGCACGGAATATGGATGGCATAGAAAAATTTTATACAAAGACATTGCTGGCTGTACAGCAGGATATTTCAGAATATAGCCTCGCGTTTGAAAGTGCTTTATATTTTCTCCAGGATAATGAATTTATCACAGAAACTGGAGGACAGTATGAGGCTACAAAATTTGGGCGGCTCACATCAGACCTTTATATTGATCCTGTTACTGCACTTATACTGAAGCAATGCCTTGGCTTTGAATTCTCTCCAGAACTTTATTTATACTTTATATGCAAGACGCCGGATATGCTAAATTTCAGTTTCCGGGACCGTGATTATGAATATATAGAAGAATTTCTTGACAAATATAATATCAGCGACTTCAGTGACGAATCAATGAGGGCAGCAAAAACAGCTATAGTTTTGAATGAATGGATAAATGAGGTGCCTGTCAGTGTAATTTCAGACAATTTTGATGTCGGTCCCGGTGATATCCAGTCAAAAGCATCATCTGCAGACTGGATATCTTATTCTCTTTACAGAATTTCCCATATGCTTGACAAATTGAAAGAAACAGATATGATGCATTTTAATTTGAGAATCAAGGAGGGTGTAAAGGAAGAAATAATACGTATTATAGAAATACCGCAGATCGGAAGGGTCCGTGGAAGAAGGCTTTACAGCAATGGATTTACATCAATTGATAAAATAGCAAACGCCAGGGTAGAAGATATATCAGCAATATTCGGATTTTCTGTTAAACTTGCACATGATGTTATAGAAAATGCTGTGAAATTGAATAAAAGTTTTTATGGGTAATCATATGCTGCATGTTGCAATTCAAAAGAATATGGCTCAGGAATATATAAAAAAGTTGCGTGATTTAGAATTGATAGATACTTCTTTCAAGATACAGCACGATGAAAATAATGTATATATTCCTGTACGGGAAAATATGCCAGGATATCACATTATAGATATGAAACCAGTAGAAGCAGTTAAAAATGGGCCTGAGCGAGTTTCATTTTCATATGACATAATAGGCAATATAGCCATAATTAAGGGAAAATCATATTCAGATGCTGAAGAACTCTCAAAATTTCTTGTAAATGGAAAGAATATTAAAAGTGTTTATCTCGATGCGGGCGTATCCGGAGAACTGCGAACAAGGAAGCTCACACTTCTTTATGGCATACCTGCAACAAGGACATTATATCATGAGAATGGCATCAACCTTATAGTTGATGTATCAGAGGCATATTTTTCACCAAGGCTTGCCACTGAGAGGCTAAGAATTTCAAATGAAGCCAGGGAAAATGAAAAAATTCTTGATATGTTTTGCGGCATAGGGCCATTTTCAATTCTTATAGCAAAGAAAGTTTCCTGCAATATCCTTGCAATAGATAAAAACGAAAAGGCTATAGAACTCTTCAGAGAAAATATTTTATTGAATAAATTAAAAGGCAAAATCACAATTATGCATGGTGATTCAGGCCAATTGGAAACAGAACCAAAAATTTTTGACAGAATTATAATGAATTTGCCGCACAATTCATTTGACTATCTTGGACAGGCACTGGAAAAATTGAAAAGCGGCGGAATAATAAATTATTATGAGATCTGCAACCTTGAATTGCTGGAAACGAGAATGGAACAGTTCCGTGACCGTGGGCTCGAAATCGTTTATAAGCGCATCGTTCATGGTTTTTCAAAATATGAAAGCATGTATTCCATTGAAATGAAAAAGATATAAATAAACAGAGTATAAGGATATCAATAATGAGCATTGCCAATAAAATAGGGGATATCGCATCCGGCGTATACGAACAGGCTTTAACAGAGGAAATAAGAAAAGAGGATATCCCGCATCATCTTGGCATTATAACGGACGGAAATCGCAGATATGCCAGGGAAATGGGAATGCCCATCAATGAAGGGCATGTCCGTGGCAAGGACAAACTTGAGGAAGTGCTGGAATGGGCAATGGAGATCGGCATTAAAATGGTAACAGTATATGCATTCTCCAGCGAGAACTTTGGAAGGAAGGAAGATGAGGTAAATTTTCTGTTCAACCTGATCAATGATTCTTTAAGAGGCCTGCTGGATGATAAAAGGATATCTAAAAATCAGATTAAGGTCAAGGTTATAGGAGATTTCCAGACACTTCCTGATTATTTAAAGAAAACTATAAAAGAGGTTGAGGATTACACCAAAAATTACAAAAAGTTCAGGCTTAATATTGCAGTTGGCTATGGAGGGCGCCAGGAAATCATCAATGCTGTTAAAATGATAGCCAAAGATGTTTGCAGTGGATGTTTAAAGGTCGATGCCATAAATGAAGAATTATTCAGAAATTACCTTTACGATAACACACTGACAGATCCTGATTTAATACTCAGGACAAGTGGCGAGGAGCGCATATCAAATTTTCTCCTCTGGCAATCAGCTTATTCTGAACTTTATTTTTCTGATGTGAACTGGCCAGATCTTAAAAAACTTGATTTTCTCCGGGCAATTTACTCTTACCAGTCCAGAAAGAGGAGGTATGGAAAATAATGCATGTTGCAATAGATGATACGGACAGCCAGAATCATATGTGTACTACATATATTATATCAGAAATAATTAGCAAAAAAAAATATGATATAATTGGATACCCTGAACTTGTTCGGCTGAATCCAAATATAAAATATAAAACACGTGGAAACGGGGCGTTAAATATCAATCTTGGCAAAGGCACAGGCAAACGCACTGTTGTAGGGAAGTCCGGAAACGAATTTGTATATTCATATGAAAAAATGAAGGAAGAAGCAGATCCTGAAGAACTTATGGATTTTGTATACGGCATAGTCGAGGATTACTATGTTAAAAATGAACCAGGAACCAACCCGGGAATCGTAATATCTGATAAAAGGTTCCCTGACAGCCTTTATTATAAAGCACTGGAAGAAGAGATATCAATAGATTATATTGAAAAATATCTCAATGGAATTGCATCATACAGAAAGATTGGGTCTGGCCACGGCATTATAGGTTCTGCAGCATCGCTTGCCTGGAATCATAGAAGGAGTACATATGAACTGCTTGCATATAAATATCCAGAGCCTGAGAAATTAAATGCTGAACTGAAAATGGAACTTGCATCAATACCAGAGCAGTACAATTCTACATTCAATAATATAGATTTGGCAAATAATTACCCTGCCATATTTCCTAAACCAAAAACCCCGGTAATATTTGGCATCAGGGGAATCAACAGCCAGGATCTTATTATGGCCTATAGCAGGATAAAACAGTTGCATGATACAGGCGATAGCCGTTTTGTCATTTATTCGACAAACCAGGGTACTGATGACCATATTATTTTCAATCCTAATTTTTTAATGGATCTCAGTTCATATGCAGTAACTGGTGTTATAAATTCATATCCTGAAACCATAGAAGGCGGTCATACCTTTATAGGGCTAAAATACAAGGAAGATAATATAAAACTTGCTGCCTTTGAACCAACGAAGGAATTCAGATCCATTATAAGGCAATTGATACCCGGTGATATTGTAACAGCATATGGATCATATATTAATAAAACCATAAAGCTTGAGAAGATAAGGATAATTGAAATTGCAAAACTTTTCAGAAGTGAACCTCCCATATGCCCGATTTGCAATGTTAAAACCAGAACCAAGGGCAAATTGGATTACAGGTGCCCTTCATGCAGAAGGAGGTATAAAACTCCATTAATTCTGGAAACGCCAAGAACATTGTCGGCAGGCTTTTACGAAGTTCCTGTAATTGCAAGAAGGCATCTTTCAATGCCACTTAAATTATATAGACATTTTTACAATGAGCCTTCCAGCCCGGATAATGATGGGGCGATTCTTTGATCTGCATAACAGGGATACCCTGCACTGGAAAAACATCCATATGCAGAATTCTCAACGAGAATGGAATTCAATGTTCCGGGCTGGATGAAATTGCACGCCAGGCTGGGGCACTCTCAAATGGCATAGTAGATATAGATTCTTTAAAATGCTATAGCATTGATAGCACAATAGTTGAATCTCACTATTCACACCTTCTTGAATGCGATTTTGTCATAATTTTAAAGGATAGTGAAGAAAGAATCAGAAAAAGGATGCATGCAAGAAAATACAGTGAAAAAAAGATTGAAGAAAATCTGGATGCACAGCGAGCAGATATT
Organism: Ferroplasma sp.; assembly: GCA_038729085.1. Classification (GTDB taxonomy): domain Archaea; phylum Thermoplasmatota; class Thermoplasmata; order Thermoplasmatales; family Thermoplasmataceae; genus Ferroplasma. The sequence goes on from JAVYST010000005.1 coordinate 40,879, forward strand.
ATATATTTTGAAGCACTGGAACAGCTGCCGTCAAACCATATTTTTGTTGTTGAAGCCAGTGATAGAAATATAAGTGATATATTTGAAGAGGTTTACGGCATCATATTAAGGATCAATAAAAAGGTTAATTAAAGAGTTACGTTTTAACAATAATTATGTATAAATGCAGTGAGATTAATTCTATAAACATAAGGTATGTTGATGGTACTGATAGGAGCCTGAATGCTGATGAAATTAAAAACATTTGCGAACTTGCCAATAAAAATGAAAATTCTATAGAAATGTTGCTGAAAAAACAGGAACAGAAAGAGGTCCGCTATGTTGAAATTAATAAAAAACAGTATATTTCACTGAAAGGTGACAATGGCACTATTCTTAAGCCCATGCCTCCATATTAAAAATAATTTAATTATTTTTCTTTGTCCAGTTTTTTCTTTAATTCGTTTATTTCAACCTGAATAGATTTGTCCATAGGATTTTTTTTCTGTTTCTGTTCCAGTTCATCAATCTTCATTTCTATGCTTTTTCTTTTTCTGTTTAAATCTCTTTTACCTAATCCCATTATTTATAATATCAATCTAATATAAAAACGTTGATTAAACTATTGATTAAAAAGCAATAAAAATAGAAAATTTAATAAAATTCTTCAAGGTCAGCTTCCTGCAATTTATATGGTGCGGTTTCCCTGAGGTTGTACTTTGACAATGTTACATCTGCATCTTCATATACCGGCGCATCAATATCATAGAATATTCCTATTGGTATTGTCCTTGCTGTATTACCCCATTCCGATGCATGCTTGAATGCTTCAAAGAAGTCTTTTTTATTATTGTTTTCAAGGGTATATGTTGTATTTCTGAAAAATTCATAACCTTCATCCTTATTGTACGTAACACAGGGGCTGAATACATCTATGAATGAAAAACCTTTATGTGTAATTGCTGCTTTTGTAATTTCAGTCAACTGTTTAATATCACCTGAAAGCCCTCTTGCAACGAATGTAGCACCGGCCGTAAGTGCAAAGTGCAGGGGATTGAATGGGGGTTCTATATTTCCATTTGGTGTGCTCTTTGTTATTCTTCCTATGGGAGTTGTTGGTGAGGCCTGGCCAGTTGTTAATCCAAATACCTGATTATCAGAAACCATGTATGTCATGTCTACATTTCTTTTAGCTGCATGGTAAAAATGCTGGGTTCCCTCAAAATATCCATCGCCATCTCCCCCGTATGCTATAACAGTCAGATTCTTGTTTGCCCATTTAACTCCTTCTGCCACAGGTACTAATCTTCCATGCAATCCATGGTATCCGTATGTATTTATAAATTCAGGCATGTTGCTTGAACAGCCAATTCCTGATGTTATAACTGTGTTTTCTGGTTTTATATCCAATGCTGATAACGCCATGGTAATAGCTCTGAGCTGTGAAAAATTACCGCAGCCCGGGCACCAGTCTGGCGCAACTTTTCCTTTATATTCTGTAACTGGTATCATATTTATTCCCTCACATTTATTTTCTTTCCAAATATAGCTTCTTCCAGCTGCATTTTTAGAGGTGCGGGGAAGAAAGCTTCTCCATCATACTTTCCTATGAATTGAGTTTCAACCAGGAATTCCTTTCTGATCAACCCATTTAACTGGCCAGAGAAATTATTCTCAACGACAATAATTTTCTTTTTGCCTTTAAGAAGTTCTGCAATATCATGATTCATTGGAAACAGGTGTGTTATTTCTATTGCCCCTATTTTTGTTCCATTATTTCTCATATCATCTATAACTTCTTCTATAGCACCTTTTGTAGATCCCCACTGAATTACTGCATATTCAGCATCATCCAGTTTATATGTGTGTGTAGGTGGCATTTCTTTTATATATTCATTCAGCTTTTTCATTCTTTTTTCCATTGATAAGCTTCTAATTTTTGGATCTGTTATAGCATCGCTGACAACCTCTCCAAGCTCGTTATGCTCATCCGAATCCTCATTATGCATTAATCCGGGCTGTCCGGGAAAAGCTCTTTTAGATATGCCAGTTTCTGTGAATTCATACCTCTTGTAATTTGGTTCATTGTCTTTTGCGAGCAATCCCCTGTCCATTTTATATGAAAGGTCAAAATCAACCGTTTCATCGTGTTCTGCAAGATACAGATCGGAAATGACGAATACAGGCAACTGGTATCTTTCAGCCAGGTTAAAAGCTTCTTTTGTTATATCAAATGCTTCTTTTATATTACCCGGTGCAAGGGCTATTCTCGGCATATCACCCTGCCCTGCCCCTAAAATCTGATTCAGGTCTCCCTGTTCTGTTTTTGTTGGAAGCCCTGTTGATGGGCCTGGCCTCTGTGCTTCATATATTACCAGTGGCACCTCTGTCATTGCAGATAACCCAACTCCCTCTGTCATCAAAGCAAAACCGCCACCAGATGAGCCGGTCGCAGCCCGGACACCTGCATAGCTTGCACCTATGGCAGCGTTTATTGCGCTTATTTCGTCTTCCGTCAGTTTAAGAAAGACATTGTATTTTTTGCCATGTGTTGCTATAAATTGAAGGAAAGAAGATGCCGGTGTCATTGGATATGCAAAGTACATCTGCATGCCCGCATTTATTGCTCCAAGCGCTGCAGCGTCCCCGCCGCCTATTGTATAAAGCTTTCTGTCATAACTTTTTATAGTTTTATATATATCGTAATTCTGCAGGTAATATTCATAACCTTCCTTAGCCGCAGCAATATTTGAATCAACTACCTTTCCCTTTTTATTAAATACCTTTTCTATTACGCTGGTAAAAATATCAAAGCTTAAGCCCAGTGATGCGACAACTGCACCAAGTGCAACAGTATTTTTTAATAATGGATTGGCATCATATTTCATTGCTATTCCTCTTAATGGAATGCTGCAATATTTTACGCCGTCGTATTTTTTAAAGTTTTTAATATTATCGCCATCAAATATGGCTATGCCATTTAACGGTGATGCACCACCCTCATTTATATCCCTGTTTGTATGCCTTTCAAGCGAATCCGAATTAAGGGCAATGAGTATATCAAGGCCGCTCCCCTGGTTTTTAACTGGTTGGTCTGACGCCCTAACCTGGTACCAACCTTCACCTCCTCTTATCAGGCTCTGATAATAATTATATGTACTTATAAATAGTCCACTCCTGGAAAACGTTTTTTCTAAAATTAAACCTGCAGATTGAACTCCATCGCCGGCTGCACCGCCTATTCTCACAACTATTTCCTGCATAAAATAATAAATACATAATAGCTTATAAGTTTTATGATATAATCGAACCATGTTAACATATTTCACAGTGCAACTTTCTTTATGAAATATGTATGGTATATTCCATTTTTCTACCCTTTTGAGGGAATTTCATATAGTAATATAAAGCAAAATTTAAAACAAATAATAACGTTTGCAATTGTTCTGCTATTCTCTTCAATTGAAAAATTGGATTTAGCCTCTTAATCATAAAATTAATTCGTTTTTATATGGAATTTTTCATTGAACTGCGCAGATAATTTAAGGATAAATGATTTAAGAGATAATAATTTATGGAATAGAAACCATAAAATACGATAATATTATACCTAAAAGATATAAATGGACAAAATTGGAAGCTATGATGTCTGGCGTGAGTTGCTCAGAACATATAAAATCTGGTATAAAGCTTCAGAGAAAAATTTATTATCAATAGGCATTTCAACAGTTGAATATAGAATATTAAAGAATTTATCGGAAAGGGGCGATCTTCCGATGATCGAGCTTGCAAACATTAATATGGTAACACAGGGCTGGATAACAGGCGTTATTGATAAATTGGAGAAGTCTCATTATGTCATCAGGGAAAGAAGTGAATCTGACAGACGTGTTATAAATATTAAAATAACGCAGAAGGGAAAGCTCTTTTTCAAGAAAGCGGAATCACAGCATTTAATTTTCATCGAGGGAACGCTTAAAAATTTTAATGATGAGGAGAAATATAATATTCTAAATCTTTTGAAAAAGATAGAATTAGATGTTGGAAAATAAAGGCATCACAAAGATTATTATTAATGTTTTACTACAAGATTATTAATGAATTATAATGACATATTGCTAGTTGTATTAATCGTATTTTCATGGATTATTATCATAATATCGCTGGCACCAGAAATTAATAAATCAAAGCATTTTGCAACATTTGGCCCGGCACTGATGATTAAATCAACACATAACTCAGGTGTAATTGATTGGATTTCTAAACACCTTCCTGCAAAAGGAATTGGAAAAATTTCCACCATACTCGTTATATTTGGTGGAACACTTGCACTGGCAATGCTTTTATATGAAGCTGTTTTAATAACAATAATACATCCTTCGGTTAGCCTTGCCCCGCCAATTACAGAAGAGCTTGCATTGCCGCTTATAAATCCGTTAATTCCATTAGGCTATGGAACAGCAAGCCTGGTTTTTGCTGTTGTGATCCATGAAATGTTTCACGGCATTGTTGCAAGGAAGCATGGAATTAAAGTAAACAGTGTTGGAGCCTTATTTTTTATTATACCTGTAGGTGCTTTCGTTGAACCGGATGAAAAGGAAATACTTGCTGCTGACCCTGTTGTAAGAAGAAGAATAGTTGCCGCTGGGCCGGGCATAAACCTCATTATTGCAATAATATGCCTTCTGCTTCTTGTATTTATTATGATGCCAGCCTCTGCCCCAATACATAGCGGCGTTTACGTTGAGGATACTACCAGCATTGACTCAGGGCATGTTATACCAAAAGGCATTGAAATAACAGCCTATGGAAATATTACGGGAAATGGTCTTGATAGCCTTGAAACAACATCCATGCTAAAACCGGGAATGGAAAACATAACACTGTTCAATGGCAAAACAAAATTTAATGAAAGTGTTCCAACAGGTGTTGTAATTTCAGACCTTATCTCAAATTTTCCTGCTAAAAATGCAAATGTGCCTAAATATTCTATAATTGATACTATAAATTCAACAAAAGGTGGAAACCAGACCATATATAATATTGATACGCTGGGGAATGTACTTGACAAAATTGCTCCAGGTACAGATATAAATATGACAGTAATTATATTTAATGGTGGAAGTTATCATTATAAAACATTCATGCTTAAAACTGTATCAACATACAGCTATTATGCAAAAGATGATCCAACAGCAAATAAGGCCATTTATAAAAATGAGAGTTTTATAGGTGTTGGCATATCATATTCTGGAATAGATTATGAATCAATATACCAGATGCATAAACTTGTATTCGGTGGTTTAATTCTTGGACCAGAATTTTATGATACTATAGGCCTGCCAATATTAGGTTTATCCCCAATACCAGTGAGTCTCGCAGCCCTCTTTTCGGCTCCATTTGATCCATATATATTCTTTGGAATTGCAAATTTGCTTTACTGGATTTTCTGGATGGATTTCCTTCTTGGCATCATGAATGCACTTCCCATGTCTGTTTTTGATGGGGGGCAGTTCTTCCGGGATACATTGAATATTTCTTCAAAAAAGAAAGGCTTTAAATTCCTGCAGGATGAAAAAAACGTTAACAAAATCTATTATTTTATGGGGTTGCTTGTGTTCGCCATAATACTTTATGTGGTCATAGCGCCATATGTAATATAGTTTAATTTTTAGGTTAAGAAAAGTGGCTTTATGCCTGGCAATGCAGCCCAGAATATCAGAAGTGCATAATAAATATATTTATTTTTCAGATAAAAAATTTTTAACAGAATTAAAGAATGCATCAGGCTTATCGAACTGTACAGAATGCCCTGCACCATTAATTTTAATAAATGTTGATGATGCAATTAAATCATGATATCTGGCTCCATGGCTAATGGGCACAACATCATCATTAGATCCCCATAATATCAATACAGGTTTGTTTAATTTATTCAACTGGCCAGCAATATGGTCTACTCCCAGGCCACCTATGATTATTACAGAAGCTATGAGATTTGGATAATCTATAGCTGATTTTAGTGCAAGCCCGGCCGATGTAGATGGAGCAATTAAATATAGCGATGCAGCATATACTGAATCGGCAAAATCTTTGATAAATTTAGCCCCCCTGGAAGGGTCTGAACCATATGAATATATTGTATTTTTTTCAGATTTGCCAGATCCCGGAAGATCACAGGCATATACATTAAATCCCCACTGGCTAATTTTTCTCAATGCATCTATGTTGCTCCAACCATATGAATCGGACTCTGATCCATGAAGCAATATAACGCTTCTTGATGTTCCACGTTCAAATGAAAGGTAATGAATATTTTTGCCATTTAATTCCGAATTGATGTCCTTTATTTCCATGTATCTTGATATTCTTAAATTTTATTATGTTTCCTATTAATAACAGCAACTTACAGTTTCAATTAACTGGCTATCTAACTGTATTATTTATATTTAAATGGCAAACAGTAAAGGCCTGACTTCTGCAGTAAATATATTTTTGTTATGCAGCATTAAATATGCATTTCAATTATTTATACACCAAAATAATAATAATTGATTATTCTTTTTGATCCATAGTTCTTATCATATACGTTATTGATTCTTTTGCCCGTTTAATGCTGGATGCTGTGATAATTACTGTTACCAGGCATAAAAATACAGTTACATCTATGAGCAGAATAAGGTTGCTATAGCCTACATAACCTTCTACAATACCCAGTACAACGGCAATTACACCACCGAAGAGGGCACCAAAGTTATAAGATATGCCTGATATTATTCCTCTAATTTCAGGGGAAATCCTGTCCATAAGCAGTAACGGCACAACAGGCATTGCACCGATTCCGAATGTAAATATGATCATGCCAGGAATTGCAAAGGGCCTCAAGAATGAAAAGAATGGCATGGCCATCCAGCCGAAAGCTACTGCTAATGCAGCACCAAAAATTATTAAATATTTTTTTCTGAATTGAAGTGATAGCCGTCCAAATACAATAAAACCAAAAGCTACAGTAATGCTGGATGCAATCATCATTATACCTACAATGGATGAAGATATGCCAAAGTCAGGTGCAATAGTTGGATAAAATGAAAAAATAGCAAAATATGCGGAAAAGAATCCAGACATCAGGATAATAGACTTTATCAGAGGTATTTTATATCTTTTCAGATTAGCCTTTCTTGGCTTTGCCTCTTCCAGTTTTTGTTCTTTAGGAATTCTTAATAGTGTGTATGGTGCTATTATAAGGGGAATCGTTCCGGTAATCAGGAAAAATCTCCATGTTGTTGCTATGGTTGGCAGGAATAATATATATGCAACTCCAGTTAATGCATAACCTATGCCATAGCCACTCTGTATGATGCCAAAAATTGTGCTCCTTAAATTTGCAGGAGAAAATTCATATCCCAGCATAGTGCCTGATGTCCATTCTCCACCCATGAAGATTCCCTGTATAAAACGGGCTATAAAAAGAATTAGGACATCAGGAGAAAAAGCCATAATTCCGGCAAAAATTGCATAGCCTGCAGTGCTCAATGACATAATCTTCCGTGCACCCAGTTTATCAGTCAGGTCTCCTAAGTACAGCCCGCCAAAAAATCTGCCAATTAATCCCAGAGCAAAAAGTAAGGAGACAACTGCAAGATCTATATGGTAAAATTTTTCCAGTTCAATATATACATATGTAACAAGTGTAAGATCGTATACGTTTCCCATCCATGAACCAGTAGATGCAAAAGCAGCACGTGCATAAATTTTCATGGTACTATATTAAATGATTAAAATTAAAGCTTTCTTAAGCAAAGCTATCATTGTAGATTTAACTAAATTCTATCTTAACCTTCCATGATGTTCTTTCTTGCATCATAGATGCGCCAATACCCCTTTGTTTAATTTCATTGACAATTTTTTCTGCCTTTTCCTGGCTTCCTACCAACAAATACAGGGCATCAAGGCCAAATTCCGGCATATTCCCCTGGGATGATACGATATCGTTTATTTTTCCCATAACAGATATAAACTTATCCTTTTCAATATAAAACGTTCCTTTCTCTATTTTTGAAATACCGGTCTGCATAATCCCATCATATGTGATGTTAGATACTTTTTTATTTACATGCATGGCAGTCCCCCTGTAAACAAAGAACATCAATCCAATGAAAATTATAATAAATATAATTGAAAGCACCAGTATGCCAGCTATATATGATAAAATCCCCATCACGAGGAATATAGCCGCTAATGCCGGGTAAAGATTGTTCATGAATCTTGTTATACAATTTTATTATATATAATTTCTTAGATTCTAATTAAGCATTTAGGGGATTAAGTTCAACTTTATAAAGCCTAAGGCATCTTTCCATTTTTATAGTATATTAATCCCGCTGTGTAATATGTTTTCCCAAATATATTACAAAATTTGATTTAACAGCCGTATTATATAACTGCCTATCTCTGATAGCAGATTATGTTATATCAATATGCTCAATTTAGTTTAATGTATATTATAAAAAATAAGGTATGCACAGAAAATAATATCATGGTGCAAATAGTAACTGCTTAGATATGCCATAATGCCATATTAATTGAAGTTGAGCTTATAGCAAAAGTAAATAGACTATTAGAAATATGCAAAAAGATAGGAAAATGAATTTAGAAAGAGTGACTGCTGATAAATTAAATATAAATGATAAAATATTTGACACATTAAAAGAAGATTATAAAGAATTCGGGGAATGGTTTAAAAAAATACAGGAAGAAAAAAGAAAATGCATCATATCCAAAGATGAGAACCAGAATTTGGTGGCGTTGATGATATATAAAGAGGAAAATGAACAAATAGAATTAGCAAATAATAGAATAATAGATAAAAACCCACGTTTGAAGATTTCTACATTTATTGTTACTATGAATCACTTTAAATTCGGTGAAGCATTGATAAAAATTGCAGTCGATGAATGTATGAAACTTGGCATTACAGAAATATACCTTACACATTTTATAAAACAAAATGATAGTTTAGTGAATTTAATAAGCAAATATGGTTTCATGCAAAAAGGCAAAAACTACCGGAGTGAAGCAGTATTTTTAAAAAGATTAAGACCAGAAACAGCTATTAAAATTGAGAATTATGCCGAGTTTAACAATGAATACTATCCTTCGTTCTACGATGGCAAAAATGTAAATAAATTTATAATACCTATCCGTCCTGATTTTTATAGAAGGCTATTTGTGTCAGAACAGATGGCATTGTTTGGCAATCCAGTGGCATCTATAAATACAATAGAAAAGATATATTTAAGCAATTCAAAAAATAAAATTATTAAAGGCGGAGACCTTATTATTTTTTATCGGTCACACGATAAGCATTGTATTTTAGAGATTGGCATTGTAGAATCAATATGCAGGACTTCTGATAAAAACCATATTGCCAAATTTGTCGGGGACCGAAGCGTGTATACAAAAAAAGAATTGGCAAGTGAAAATAAAGAAAAACTTATTATAAAATTCAATAATGTATTCCCACTCAGGAATTCATTAAGCATAGAAGATTTGGTTAAATATAAAATTTTAAAGTCTGCACCACAATCTATAACAGAGATTAGTGAAGAAAGTTATAAAGTAATAAAAAAAGAAGGTGGTATTGATGAAAGTTTTACTTTCAATTAAACCTGAATATGTAGAAAAAATATTGAATAACGAGAAAAAATATGAATTCAGAAGAAAGATATTCAAGAAAACTATAAAATATGCCTATATATATTCAACACGACCGGTAAAAAAGGTTACTGGCTCTTTTAAAATAGAGGGAATCATTGAAGATGCTCCAGAAATTCTATGGGAAAAATATGGAGAATACTCGGGAATTACAAAAATCGAATTTTTTAAATATTTTAGTAATTGTAAAACAGGTTATGCCATAAAAATTAGCAATGCCAAAAAATTAAAAGGAAGGAAATTGCCTCGCAGGCCTCCTCAATCATACTATTATATAGAATCTGCAAAATTGTTATATAAAAATGAATAATAGAATCCTGTTATTCTTTCCAGAGTTTGTTTGTATATAGCTTCCTCAATTTCAGAAATATTTTATTTTCTGTGTTTTTTGATAGTGCAATAATATTGCTGTAAATTTAAAATAACCATAATTCATCCATATTTTTACCTGTTCTTCAAGTTACCCATTCCCCATTTATATCTATCATCATTGTTATTCCAAATCTGGGCAATGGCCATTCTGATAGAAATGAACTTATCTTCCTGGTTCTTTATTTAAATTCTTCAATAATATTGTTATCCTAAACCTCCTGTCCGATACCAGAAAAAGAATCGTCTGTCTTCGATTTTCAAAGCTATAATATCATATATGAATGCCCAAATCAAGATTTTTATGATACTTTAAATGTTAATATTTCTGTATGGTTAGAATGGAAAGCTTTATCTTATCAATCGATTTACCCACATATATATCTCCCAGTTTCTCAGTATTTAATTTGATATGGAAAATCAGGAACTGCCAATTTTAATCACAATATTTAAGCAGCATTCTAGGGCACATTCTCCTATCTACCATGACTTAATAGATTCTGCCAGGAAATCATGATTATATTTAATTTTATAATTTGATACCGCATTTAAATTTCAAAGTAATTTGAGAATTTATATTTTTTAATATGTATAATTTATATACCCACTGGCTCTATAATTTTCTTCTGGATATGTTCTGCAGCAATGCCTGCTGAAAAATAGAAAAACTAATAAATAACATTTAAATACTTGGCTATGAATTTTATAGATGAATTGAAAAATTTGAAAGAACAGGTAAATTCCAAAAGCAAACTTAATATAGACTTTAATTTTGATAATATAGTAATCTCTGGAATGGGCGGTTCTGGAATAATTGGAAGCATATTTCAGGAATATTATACAGATAAGCCAGTAGTATCCATAAGTGATTATGGAATTCCCAATTTTATAAATGAGAAAACACTTTTTATAGCTGTAAGTTTTTCAGGGAATACAGAGGAAACTTTGAATAATGTAAACGAAGCAAAACAGAAAAATGCCAATATAGTTGCTATAACGTCTGGGGGCAAACTTGCAGAAGAGGTTGAAAATAAAATTATTATACCGGGAAATATGCAGCCAAGGTCAGCGCTTGGAAATATGCTTATGCCACTCTTTAATACTTTTTTGGCGCCGTCTGATGAATCAATAAAAGAAGCTTATAATATTCTTGATGCCATGGACAGCAACCACAGTGAAATGAAAAATGAGGCTTTCAAAATATACCAGAACAGTTATATTCCGATCATTTATGGTTCACGCCCATTCAAATCCATTGCTTACAGATGGAAAACACAGTTTAATGAAAACGCCAAAACATTTGCTTTTTACAGCTATTTTCCAGAATTGAACCATAATGATACCATGCCATTAAAATCTGCTTACAGAAGAGATGAATACATTTTTTATGTGTTTGAATCAGACAATACTAGAATTAACCAAAGAATAAGAATTACACAGGAAATAACTGGAGAACAATTCAACGTAATAAAATCCCCCTCAAATGACTATCTGGCAAAGCTTTTTTATTTAATACATTATGCGGATTATGTTACATATGAGCTAGCATTGATAAGAAATGTCGATCCTACTGACGTTTCAACAATTGAAGAATTAAAAAAGAAATTAAGTTAATTTTTTATTTCGTTCCAGCTCTCAACTATAATTGATCCGCCAGGAGGAAGAATAGATTCAATTTCTACTTTCTCAATTTTAAGCAACTTTGCAATTTTTTCTGCAGCAATGCTTCTCTTTTCATTGCCTGGCCTGATTTCTACCCAGCGTTCGGAATTGGTTTTTGTTGTTGACGGGCTTATCATAGGTATTTCGGTATCCTTATATTTAATAATAGATATTTTCAGGCTAAGAGGAAGATTTAATAGATAATTTCTCTTTCCACGCACAATCCATGAACCTTTAGAGACAAATTCGCCAGATTCTGGTGTTTTGCTAACCTGGGATGGATATACCCAGTATGCAGTGCCTGACCCTAAGCCTGCAGGCCATGCACGTGAAAGCGAAATGGCAAATTCTGCTGCTTCATTTATTGTTTTTTCATCTATTTCAATACCTTCATTTTTTATAACTGTGCTTGGGGCACCATATATATCCGCATGCACATATATATCATTATCAGACATATGCTTCTTTACCAGTTTTTCATTGGTTTTTGCATCCCTTCCTGACAGTACTGTATTTCCTGCGGATGAAATGAACCAGTGGTATGATTCGAACCAGTATTTTATTCTCTTTTTTTTCGTGGCCTGCTTATTTTCAGAGATAATTAATTTTTTAGTTTCCTCTATTGCCCTCTCAGCACCTTCAATTTTAGCCTTATAATCCTTGGCAGTATTGAATACATTATTTATATTGGTGCCAGCAGTCTCTCTATAATTCAATGAAATTTTTGTTTCATTATATACAATAGAAAATAATAGCCTGGCAGGGTTTATATCAGTTATCTCCAGTTCATCATAAGTAAAATTTTCTTTATTATTCCTTTTAACATTATTGTTAACTATATTCAGCAATTTCTGCAATCTCTGAAAATTCATTTTAAGGTAATTCCCAAATTCAGCATATATATTCATCAATTTGGTAAATTCTTTTATAGATTTAAGCTGCGATTCTATTCTTCTTTCAGTTTTAGATTTTTTTTCATTATCCTGTGGATAATTATTAAGATAGAATTCCAGCCCGGTATTTATATCATCAAATTTTTGTTCAGGTTCATTTTTTATATGCGTTAATATAACAGGAGATAAGAGTTCTTCTTCCTGGTAATAATATGCATGATTCTCCATGGCCTCAACAAGCAATTCCTTTATGCCTGAATATAAAACTAAAAAACTGCCTTCAATTTCATGTGGCATGCTATTTTTGTCTATATTGTTTCTGAACAGAACTTCCTCTGCTATTTCACCGCCGAGGTTAACCCTGGTTGCCAGAGTTTTAACTATTGAGGCTTTGCTTTCATTTAAAGTATTAATAAAGGTATCACTGTCGCTGATTGGGTCCACAGTTGCTGGCGGTATGTACTCTTCTCCAATCAATATTTTCCTGTTCCTGTAAACGTGCTGGTCCATAGCAAAAACAATTTTGTTATTTTCTGTTATTATTAAATTTCCATTGCTGAACAGTTCAAGAATAATTTCCTGGCCAGTATGCAACGTTATTTTTACCACACGATCAAAATTTATCTGTTCTATGCCGACAATGCGCTTCTCTGACAGCTGCTTTCTGAATAACATTGATAACTGTGTGGCCTCATCTGGCTTTTCTGCGCTGTAAAATGCAATGCCCTTTGAAAGTGATATAAAAAAATCCCTTTTTTTAATATCTGATCTGTATAGCTGAAATATAAATTCCTTCTGGTTAACCTGATATATTTTTTTTATGAATGAATTAATTATCTCGTTTTTATAAATATTAACAAACGCATAAAAATCCAGTGATGATTCTTTCATTTTCATATTGCCAATTAATAAACTTAGCATATTTTAACATTGCCATTTAACAGGCATTTTCTTTTATAATGCTGTTATAAATAATAAAATGTTGAGAAATATTGAATTTGATGTAAAGATTTTATTATGGTTGATGATATACATTAACAATGGAGAAAATAAAGTTTACAGATCAACCGGTTAAAATTTCTGGGAATTACCACTGTTTAGACCTCTTGATGGGTGGTGGCCTGGAACCCGGAATAATCACTGAATTTTATGGTGAAGGGGGTGCTGGCAAAACAAATCTTGCCATGATTTATTCATATTCTGTCCTTGAATCAGGGCATCCTGTAATTTATATTGACAGCGAAGGATTTTCTATAGAACGTTTTTACAGCATAACACACGAAAATTTTGAATTGATGAAATCCATGAATATGTATCGTGTCCGATCTATAGATGACCAGTATCTTGCCCTCATAAAATCTGAAAAACTTATAAGTGAAAAGAAAGACTCAGAAAAGGCTTTTGGCCTGCTTGTTGTTGATTCATTTACAAATTTTTTCAGGATGGAAACTGGAAAAGATCCCTCAGCAAGAATGGAGGGCTATGAAAAACAGTTGAATTTGCTTTCTGGAATAGCATTAAAATATAATATTCCAGTACTCATAACAAATCAGGTATATGCTGATATTAATAATGATTCAATAGAACCATTTGGTGGTTTTTTTATAGACCATGCCATGAAAGCAATCTATAAAATTGAAAAACGTTCTAACGGCATAAGGAGGGCAACAATTATAAAACACAGATCAATAAAAGAGGGAACATTCACAGAATTCAGGATTACTGATGATGGAATTTCATGCGGGGCATAAAAATGGGGGTAAATATATCAGGCATACTGGTAAAGCACGGAACGGCCATAAAGGAAAATTCAGGAATTACTGTTTCTGTTGATGCCTATAATATAATATATCAGTTTTTAAGCAGCATCAGGGGCGAAAATGGCGAACCATT
>JAVYST010000006.1:0-47930 GCA_038729085.1 Ferroplasma sp.
ATATAAAACAGGAAAGAGAAAAACGTTAGAATCAATGTAACAAGTTTCTATCATATTCTTTTTCAAGTATTTTATTTATATCAATTTCTTTTTTCAATTTCTTTGAATATGTATTTATATAATATTCATAGTATGTTTCTGTTAATGGCTTTGACCTTTCAATAATTATTTTATCATTTTTTAATGAAATTACCACATCAGAATTTGGGGCTATGCCCATTATTTCTCTTATGTTTTTTGGTATAACGACCTGACCTTTAGGGCATATCTTTGTTTTTTTCTCCATATTAGTTATATATAACTAATATTTATACTTTTAATTTACTGTGCTTTATTATGATATATTTGTTGTTTTTAACATTTAATTTGACCTCATTCCTGTTAAATACTGTAGATTGTATTATAACAGGTACTTCATTATAGATGCTATCATATGGCTTCTCTTATAATTGCTATAGCACATCACTTTTTCCCATTTTGTGATGCATAGCCTTAAGCTCTTTACAGTATAATTCACCCTTTCTAATTTTCCATTTGTCTGTGAATGGGCCACCCTTCCTGATATATGTTTAATATTATTGCCTAAACACTCCTGAAATTTATTCTTATTTCCAGGTATTTCATTCGTTCCATTTGAAAAGAACTGGGTACTATGATCTGTTAAAATCTCTTCTGGCTTTCCGTATCTATTGCTATTTCTAATGTTTCTAAGGTATTGCCCATAGTTTCTAATTTATATACTTCCATTCTGGCCATAAACCCGGGAACCTGATTCTCCAAATCTGGTAATTTCTCTTTCTTGCTGGCTCAGCGCGGCCAATCTGTTTAATTGCACATTTTAATTTCTTCTTATTTTAATGTACTTTTGGTTTAAGACTTTAATTGCGCTTATAGAGAAAATCAATTCATGAGGCATATTATAAAATTTTAAAAGATAAATTCTATGCGTTCTGCCATCTAAACAAGCCGAAAGTTAATGATATGAAATAAAAATAATTTAAGTGCCATTTTAATCAATTGAAGCTGAAAATTTTATAAGTGATACAATAACCATGATAATACGTAAAATAAAGCTTTTAGATGCTATTCTCTACCAGCACCCTGATGAGTTTAGATAGGATATTTTGTTCAAGATATTATGGCTTTTAGACTTTAAAGTTATAAAAAAGGCAGGTTTAAATATCTAATTACGATATCTATATTAGATATCTATAAAAGATGTCTTAATTAGATATAGGTGATATATATGTATGGAAGAGAAGATAGAGGATATAATGAATATAGAGGAAACGAGGGCAGAGAAGAATTTAACCATCATTGCCACAAACACGAGCATGGGCAGAAGTTTGAGGGAGAAGGCAATATGAACGGCATGAAAGGAAGGAGAGGATTTGGGTTAAAGTACCTGATACTCGAATTAACATCAAAAGAAGCTTTAACTGGTGCCGAGATAATGGCCAGGATTAATGAAGTAACGCATGGAAGATGGCTTCCCTCTCCAGGTGTAATTTACCCTACACTGAAATCTATGTACGATGAGAAATATCTTTCAATGGAGGAAAGAAACAATAAAAAATACTACACTGTTACGGAAACAGGCAGGGAATTATTGAATGGCTCCGCGTTCCCATGGAATCGTATGAAATCTGCATCACAGAGTACGTCTGCTATAATAGATGAAATGGAAAATTATACAAGCTATTTGAATGATAACTTTGAAAAACTCAGCGATGATGAAAAGGCCAAAATCAAAGAAATCGTAAAAAGCTTAAATAAATTTGATTAATTTTTTTATTAATTATTTTTTTATTGTTTCAAATTTTCAATTAAAAAGGGGATAGAGTTTTCATATCTTGTAGTATTGTAGAAATGGCCTCCGTCAAATTCGTGGAATTCATGTTTTATTCCAAGTTTAGATAATTTTTCATGTAACGTTTTCATTCCAATAAACAGGCTGTATTCATCGCGGTTGCCAACATCAAGATATATAGCATCCAGCTGTTTAAGCTGTGATTGGTAACTATCAACATTCTTGGCAGGGTCAAATTTTAACCACTTCTGCCAGACCTCGTTTTTAAATGAACCCATGTCCCGATCAAATGGAAGATCAAAACCCATTTCGCTGTCTTTATTATATGAATAAAAGGCCGACATTCCAATTATGTTTAAAGTTTTGATCTGATCATCGGTAAGTTCAGCTGTTCCGGCCATTTCTTCTATGTATTCATTAATATTTTTATCCTTTAATTCTTTAAATGCAATAGGCATATCAGGAATGTATACATATTCGAAACAGCTATCGCCAAAATGGTCGGCAAATCCGCTGATAACGTCCGGATGCCTTACAGCTAAACTGTATGCGCCAAAGCCACCAGAGGATTTCCCAAATAGGCCAACCTTTCCAGTATGATAGCGTTTTTTCATTTCCGGTATGATCTCGTTTATAATAAAGTCTTCATAATTCCCAACTGCGGGTGAGTTTAAATATTGGTTTACATGGTATTTGGTTGAAAAATTTGGATTTATTACAACAGCGTTTTCTATATTATTTTTTTTATATAATTTATTTAAAACCTGTGAAAAACGGTTATTTAATTTTGGAGTGCCGTTAAGCCCTGCAAGCTCTATCAAAAGTGGTGCTCCTTCCTCAAGCTTTTCCGGGTAGAATGCAAGTATTTCCCTGTCATAAGCATCGTGAAGAAAATTGCCCTCAAGTGCCTTGCTTTTTATTTTTATGATTTCGCTGTTTAATGACATATACAGTAATTGCCAGAACTTATTTATTTTTAACTGCTGATAAGATCGGATAAAATTTGTGAATAATAATGAACTAAGGCTTTTTCAATATTTTCCATCATTTTAGATCTAACATTAATTTGGCACCATGCACTACATTTAACTGGGCTTTCGATCAGGCCATATAATTTTTGATAATGTTATTGAGGTAAAAACCTGCGAAAGTGTGAATCCAGAAAATGGAAGCTATATAATTATGCAATTTTTTACAGTAAACAAAAATCGCTGCAACATATGCAAATAAAATTAAACATTAAATTTAATGCTACAATATATGATAAATGAAAGTATGCTTCATGCGGGTACCTAAAAGCGATGCGGCCAGGTCAATTGGCATGGCAAGAGAAAGTGCAATCATTGATGATAGGTATAGAATTGAAAGCGATAGCAAATATGTATATATACCTGTAAAGAAAAAAGGCAGTGATACTGTTATGCGCGATGTTCCTATGGAAAAGAATCCCCTGCAAAGAATAGGGAAAATACTGAAGGCAAAGCACATCAAGCAGATTCCTTCTTCATTTATACGATTGGGCAATTCAATAATTTTCAAAGAATGCAAAAATTGTAAATCAGCTGCCAGAATATATGCGAAAGAATTAAAGGTAGATAATGTTTACGCCGATACAGGAAAAATTAATGGGAACATGAGAAAACCATCATTAAAACTTTTGTATGGCAGAGGAAACGATACTTTAATAACTGAAAATGGAACTAAGTATTCTCTGAACCTGCTGAAACTTATGTTTTCACCCGGAAATTTCAAAACACGCACAAAGATGGGCACGCTGGATCTGGCGAACAAAACTGTTATTGATATGTTCTGTGGAATTGGATATTTTTCACTGCCACTTTTAAAATATGTAAAGGTAAAATCAGAGATTCTCAGTGATATAAATCCAGACTCAATAGATTATTTAAAAAAGAATATATCAATTAATAAAATTAATACACCGATTAAAATATTAAATGGCGATTGCAGAGTATGCATTCCATACCAGAGAGTTGATTATATAATAATGGGCAATTTTGAATCTATACATTACTTATCAGCTGCATTAATCCGGTCAATGGAAGGAACAATAATTTCGATGCACTACCTTTCAGATGAAGATGGCATAGAAAATAAAATTGGATGGATAATCAGCTTAGCACGGCGAATGGGATATATTATGAACCCTGTGGCAACATTCAGGGTTAAATCCATGGCACCACATTACCTGCATATGAATACCCAGTTTGAAATAATCAGCATTAAATAGAAATATTAATATTAATATGCATATTTTCTCATCAATGGCTGAGGAAAAAGATACATTCTTCATAAATATCATATCAAAAATACTGCGTGTTTTTTTACTTGCAGGCTTTGTGGCTGTTATAGTGCATATGTGCCTTGGCATATATATGGTAATAAATAATGATAGCCTGAACCTGAACCTCGCTGTGGTGGAGAATAGCCTCTACTCCCTGGTTGATATCATAGTTGAGGACTCGCTCCTGGCTATTGTTGTATTTGAAATATATAAGAGTATTGTAGAATTTTTCCATGGCCATTCAGATACTATATCCTATGTTATAAATGCGGGAATATCCTTCACAGCAAGGGAAATAATACTGACAGTATTTATAGCCCATATTTTCAAAATAGTTGATTTATATGAAATTTTAGCCTTTTCAATACTGATAGTAGCACTGTCAATCGCAAGGTATATAATAGGCATTTCCAGGAATACTGAATAATAGCCTTTCCCGAATTTTATGGATTTTTTATTAAACAGTTATCTTTTAACTTCAATAAGGCGGAGGCCCACATAAAAGTTATTATATCATTTTCTAATAACCGTTCGGGATAATGAAATTTATCCAATGGTGATTAATATGGTTAATAATAACAGATCAACTTACGTCCCTAAACCTATGGAAACGTTAAAGAATTCACTCGAGAAAAACATAATGATAGATGTCAAGGGGTATAGAACATATTCAGGAATTCTGGAAGGATATGATATTTATATGAATCTTGTGCTTAAAAATGCTACAGAGACAATAAACAATGAAGCTCGCGGAACATTCGATATGATGTTGCTTAGAGGGGATAACATTATTTTTGTTTCTCCTTCTGGTGGTGATTAAAGATGAGCAATGGAACAGCTTCAATAGGAAAACATAACAGGCACAAAGTCCATATACGTTGCAGGAGATGCGGACATAACAGCTATAATTTAAGACAAAAGAGGTGCTCATACTGTGGATTTCCTTCGCCAAGAATCAGACATTTCAACTGGGCAAAAGCCAAGTGAGGAATGTGCAGTTGCAGGGTATATTGGAAAAGATGCTTTTTCCAGCCTTGTTTTTTCACTGAAGGCATTACAGCATAGAGGGCAGGAAAGTTCTGGAATAGCAACATACGATGGTAAAATTCACATAAAGAAGGGAATGGGCCTTGTTTCCGAAGTTTTTAAAGATATTAATTTGCCAGGAAATATTGGCATAGGCCATAATAGATATTCTACTTCAGGATCAAAAGGAATTGAAAATGCAGGGCCTTTTGTTATATCCTCATCTCTTGGATATATTGGCATATCCCATAATGGAGAAATCACCAATGCACATGCTTTGCGTGAAACCTTAAAAAACTTGGGATATTTATTCTCAAGCTCAAGCGATACAGAAGTAATGCTTATAGAAATAGTCAGCGAGATCAATAGATATGGAATAATAGATGGCATTAAAAAAGCTGTTTACAGGCTGAAAGGCTCATATGCAATAGCCATGATAATTAATGGTACATTATATGCTTTGAGAGACCCATTTGGCTTCAGGCCGCTGATACTTGGGAAAACAGTTGATGGATACATAGTGGCTTCCGAAAGTGCAGCTATTGATACAGTTTCTGGCGAGGTCATACGTGATATAGAACCTGGCGAACTGGTGGAAATAAAAGAATCAGGATACCGCAGCATTTTTAGAATAGAACATAAAATAGCGCATTGCATGTTTGAATACGTTTATTTCGCAAGGCCAGATAGCATAATAGATCATAAGGAAGTTTTTGATGCCAGATTTAATATAGGTGAAAAACTTGCAGAGGAATACCCAGCCAAAGCTGATGTTGTAATACCTGTTCCAGATTCAGGAAGATCCCAGGCCCTGGGATTTTCAGTATACTCTGGCATACCATACAGTGAAGGTTTAATTAAAAATAGGTATTCAGATCGAACATTTATACTTCCTGATCAGAAAGCCCGCTACGATGCTATAAAAATAAAGCTTAATACAATCAAATCGGTTATAAAAGGGAAAAATATTGTACTTGTGGACGACAGCATAGTCCGTGGAAATACAATGAAGCACATAATAAATTTACTGCGCAGGGATGGTGCATTATCAATACACGTAAGAGTTGGTTCTCCAATGATAATAGCACCATGCTATTTTGGTGTTGATATGAAAACGAAAGATGATTTCATAGCACAGGATAGAACATCTGAAGAGATAAGGGAAATCATCGGGGCAGATTCTCTTGGTTATATATCAATTGAAGGATTAACTGAAAGCATCGGTACCAGTTCATTGTGTGTCGGTTGCCTCACGGGAAAGTATCCAGATGAAATACCTTCAGGGGCTAAGCCTAATTATACATGAATCTGCATTTTTTCTTCTATAGATTTTTTCATTTCATCAATATTTCCAGTACTGTTAAAGTAATCCATCTTCAGCGTTATAGCCATTTTATTTGCAATTGTCCTTGCAACCTTTCCTCGAATATTTTTTGGGAGTGAGGGGAGGCCAGGATAATTATATATAATGCCGTGTTTTGGTGGGGGCGTTCCCTTCCTCATATGGCTGAAAAATGCCCTTTCTGCACCGATAATCTGCAGTGTGCTGGAGGGATATTTAATCAAATTTTTCAACCCGCCAGAGGCATGCAGGAATTCCAGTGCCAGTGTACTGCCTATGAGCATGGTTGTATTTGGCATGTAATTCTTTATTTCTGCATCAAGAAAAGCTTCAAGATATTTTTTGAAATCGCACATGTTAACTCCAAAATTTGCAGTGGACCTATCTATTTCACCAAGGTCAGAACCTAGAAGTTTATGGAAATAAAGGCATGGGTCATTGTTGTATTTTATATCAAGGATAGAATAGATAGATACCAACCGCTCCAGGTATAAATTTATCATCTCATCTATTTCCTTCCGTACAGAGTAGATTTTTATTATATACTGGTCATGGGAGAATTCAGAATTTATTCTTTCTTTTTCGTATGCCAGTATCATTTCTCTTAAATCCGGGATTCTTTCGGAAGAAGTTTCTTCTATCTCCGGAATTTTTCCCATCCGAAGGTTTTCGAATATTTCCATGTAATTTTCTCGAAGGTTTCTGTACAGGTATATTTTCTGGTTTATCTTTTTTCCGTACCACATTATTTTTTCCATACTTATCACTTAATATTCCATCTATATCAACGGCCTTCAGATCATTTAATTCATCCACAAGCATTGTTCCAAATGCAAGCAGTTCACTATGTTCAGTGTATATTGCAACCCTGTTTCCCTTAACAGGCGAACCTGTAATGGCCCTGATCCCTGCCGGATAGATATCAGATCCATTTGTTATATTTTTAATGGCTGTATCCTTTACAATAACTTTGGGATACTTCCTGAAAACAAAATCCATTGGTAGTATAATATTTTTATATGCATCAGGATTATTTTTATGAAGGACAGCTGCGTCGCTCAATTCCTGGAGTGTATGCGCATTTTCCTCTGTAAAATCACCTGTAGATAGCCTCCTTAAATCCGCCATCTGTGCACCAACACCCATAACATAGCCCATGTCTGTGCAAAGCGTCCTTATATATGTGCCGGATTCACATTTTACCTTAAACAGAATCAATCGATCCTTTATTTCAATAATATCCATTTTATAAATTGTCCTTTCCCTTACCTGCCTTGAAACAGCAGACCTGACCGGAGGCAGCTGGTAAATTTTTCCCGTAAATTCTTTAAAAACTTCTTCAATTTTAGAAATTTCAAGATCATTATATAACCTCATCACAGCTATATATTCCTTGGGCTTTTCATGTATAAGGTCTATGAGCTTTGTTGCCTTGCCAAGTGCCATGACAAGAACTCCAGAAACGTTTGGATCAAGTGTTCCAACATGCCCTACACGCGGTTCACCGGTAATTTCCCTTACCCATGCATCTATCTGATGGCTTGTTGGCCCCTTGGGTTTGTCAATAATAATAAAGCCATTAATCTGGCTATGAGCATTCAAGTTATCCATATATACCACATTATGATAAATTCAATTTTAACCTTTGTTTTTCTCAGTGTATTTTAAAGCAGATGCTGCAATTATATTTCTTGCAATTTCATCAGGCGTGCAACTGTCTGTATCTATTATATAATTATAATAAGAATATGTTCTATAATCAATTCCATAGAATTCCATGTACCGGATAATTTCTGATCTTTCACGCCCAATTATCTGGGATCGGGTTACTCCAGAATCCCTTCCCATTAAGCGATTCAATCTCGTTGTAAAATTTGCGTTAAGATAGATGCGAAATGATTGTATATTATTCTTATATGCCATAAATCCAGACAGCCTGGACTCAAGTACAATATTATCATGTGACCTTAGAAAATTCACAATCATTTCATCTTCCTCACGATCTATTTCAGGATGTGATTCTGCATATTTGCTGAACTCATTCAGCTCCATTCTGTATTGTTCTGCCTTTTTTCGGAAAAAGAAACCGCCGGATATAAATTCATAATTTAATGTTTTTGCAAGCAACTGGCCAACAGTTGTTTTGCCTGACCCAGATTCTCCACTAATAGTAATTATCATAATGATTGAGCTGTTTCTTCGTCAAGTTTTCTCAACTTATATGTAAAGTCAACGTATTTCATTATCATAGTTACAAAGTAACCCACTGCAAGGTTGCCAAGAGTATAAAGTCCCATCCACAGTGGCATAATATATATCTTTGCAGTCACAATGTTCAGGTTAAGATTCCAGGGCAATGATACATAATCATATGGCAGTGAAAGCATGAATACATATAACCATATGAATATTAAAAAGAAGAATATTTCAGTTACCATTAAAGGCTTCATAGTATTCATTGAGAGCGCTGCCTGATCCATCTGCCTCTGCATGGATAATTTCTGTAATTTCTGTTGCCTTGCCCTATCGCCAGACCTGAATGCTTCACGCTGGGCCTTTGAATAAGCCTTGCTGACCAGCTGTGCCTTCCCCATTTTAATCCAGTCAGTGAAGAAGTACCTTGGAATTGATGAAATCAAGCCAAGGATAATGCCTGTGAGCATCAATGTAAGTATTGGAAGATTATAATTAAACCCAAGCACGGGCATGAATACATAATTCAATGCCTTGCCAATTGGGTTCCTGATTGAGGGATCACTTATTATAAATATTAATCCAAGCCCGGCAAACATGAAAATAAACTCTATCATCATGAATTTTGTCATTTGCGGATTAGGTGCTGGCCTGTTATTATTCGGTTGCATTTTTTAAGCCCTCCAGTATATTTTTAGCTGCTACGTCTGGATAATTGTCAGGATTATATATAAATTTAACTGTAGCACCAGAGTAAACAGAATATGCAGCTGCATAATATCTATTCATGGCCTGGTATTCTTCTATATTTTCTATATTATCTTCATCCCTCTTTCTTGTCAAATCATTGGCCCTCCGCCTTAATATCTCCTCGGGTTTTGATTCTATAAGGAAATATGCAGATACCATGAGTTCTTTAAGTACCCATTCTGGGAGCCCAGGAAGGTATCCAGAGGGTGATTTGATAGACATGTGCGTATCAATAATGATATTATCCATCTTGCCCAGGCTGTTTGACGCTTTTTTTTGAAGGTTCTTCTGGGTATCGATATCAAGTTTTCTGATATCGTCTCTAGATTTTACAAGATCAAGATCTCTTGCCATATCAAACATCAATGTTCCAAAATTAACTATTTCATACTGGGATTTTTTGGAAACGATGTCAAGCACTGTTGATTTTCCAACACCTGGAATACCTGAAATTACTACTCTCATTTTCATCCACCATTAAAGAACTGCCTGATTAAAGGATGCATTTCCATAAGCTGTTCCCTGCCCATTGCCTCATAGAACTGTATGACTATGCCAACCGCAAGCAAAAGACCAGTACCACTGGTATCGCCAACAGTTCCGATGAGATCGGCTGCTCCGGCCAGAATGCCCACTATTGCACCACTGAAGATTGTTATTGCAGGTATATATTTGTCTAATACCTTGGCCATGACCCGGGGATCACGCCTGAATCCGGGAATCTGCATGCCACTGGAGCGTATCTGTTTTGCAACAGCAGCAGAACCCATATTCGTGGTTTCAATCCAGAATTTGGCAAACAGTATACTGAATCCAACAAGAAATGCCATGAATACGATTATGTGGAGCAATTCCTCTATAGGCGTGTGACCAAATAGCACGCTCTGGGAGACAGAGGGCTGCAATATTGGAAACAGCCAATCTGATAACCCATTGGGTGTATAAAGATAGAACGCCAGGCCACCGGTTGGCGTTGTATTGGAAATACCAAGGGCGGTTACCTGTGCCGCTGTTGCATAGGATCCAAGCAGATGGCTGTGCCCTAATATTGGTATCTTGCTCAGCGTCGGGCTATCCCAGAATAAAAGTGTCCACATTGATATATTAGCCAGTAGCGCAGTAGCCAGAATTACCGGGATATTTGATGCATAAAGCAGCTGGAGCGGGTACTTTCCACGTGCACCACGGACCCGTTCGTGCGCAATCGGCAATTCGATCTTGCTGCTCTGGAAATAAGCAACAATAAAGAATATCAATAGGGTGCCTATAAGCGCTATCATTGGATTTGGCTGTGCGAATAGCACCTGTTCCATGCCTGTATTGGTTAAATATGATCCAGGTGCATTCATGAACAGGTAAATTGCTTTTGGTATTGCTCCTGCAGGCGGATTTGATAAAGATAAAGCGGATGTTATAGTAGTTGGCACCCAGTTGAATGTGCCTGTAAAAAGTTGCTGTGAAACGCCTGCTGCGATGAATAATGATATGCCTGAACCTATGCCATATTTTGATACAACTTCATCCATAAGAAATACAAGGTACGAACCAAAAAACAGCTGAAGTATTATAATGGCCTGTGCAAGAAATTCACCATATCCGGGAAATACATGAGAAATATTTGTAACAAGGCCAGCATCCGGAACAAGGAAGCCAAAAGCCTGCGGTATAGCTTCTACAAATATCATAATTATTACAAGAAGTTTCTGCATGCCCTGATAAATGGCCTTGTCTGCAGCATCGCTCAGATCTATATTGAAAATTTTGGCACCAGCGAATAACTGCATAACTATACTTGCTGTAACTATTGGCCCAATTCCAAGGTCCATAAGTGAGCCTGAGGCACCGGCAAATATTGCACGGAATGACGCATAAACATCTATAGTTTTTGAAGTGTTCAGGCCGTAGATATACACATTGGTTAAAGCAAAGTATATCAGCACAACGGCTCCTGTCCACATCAGTTTATGTTTGAAGCTAACATGTCCGTCAGCTTTTTTTACTGCAGGCAAATGGGCTGTTAAGTTTTCAAGCCCATAAAGCTTGCTTTTCTTAGGTCCTTTGTAACTCAGCATTAAATATGCGATTAAAAATAATGGTGCCGCAAGAACGCCAGCTATTGCAAGCTTTAAACCAGTGTAATGCGAAAAATAATAAAATGAAAGGAGAAAAAGCGCGAATACGAATATTACAGGGATTGCCACTCCCTTATTTCTCTGGATCTCAGTCATTTTCTATCGTAGTACCATAATGTGAAAGCTTACTAATACATTTTTCGGTTGCCTTCGGAATCTTAATTTTACATTTAATTTCAAAGTTGCCTGTTCCCAAAAGTTTAGTATAACCGGCTGCGGATAAATCCACCACATCGCCATTTACAAATCCATCTTCTTTTAAGCTGTAATATATATCGTTTAACAGTTTAAGTGTTATAGGATTTTCTACTGATGTAGAATGGCTGGTGAATCCGTGAACACCATAATGGTTTCTATCGTGCAACAATAGCCATATTTTTCTATGCCCTCCAAGGCCTGCCATGCCATTGCCGCCCTTCTTGCCCTTGCCACGTCCAGATTTCATTCCTCTGCCGTAATGCCCGCCTCTCAATTTTTTAGTTCGTGTTCTTACCATTTAGATCAACTCCGGGTTTAATCATTTTTTTAATCAGCTTATTGATTTCTTTTCCCCTATATCCTGCAGAACCGTGCTGGTTAAAAGGTTTCTGTATCGCTTCATATCCACCTTTAGGTGGGTGC
This sequence comes from Ferroplasma sp., assembly GCA_038729085.1. Lineage (GTDB taxonomy): Archaea > Thermoplasmatota > Thermoplasmata > Thermoplasmatales > Thermoplasmataceae > Ferroplasma. The sequence goes on from JAVYST010000006.1 coordinate 12,177, forward strand.
AATCGTATAACGGGAATAATCCCATTAAGATCTTTTATCTTTACTTTATCAGCTTCCATAGCAGCTGCAAGCTCGTCTATAGAAGAATAGCCTGCTTCTTTAATGTATTCGTCACCAATTTTATTTCTGCCTTCCAAAAGTATGCGATCTTGAAGCAGGAGCTTAATAGTATCTGTATCTATTTCGCCCCATGTTACATAATCTTTCACTCTCTGCAACATTCCACTTATGCTTTCATTTTTTGGGAACAGAACCATATGGTTTATTCTTGTAAGATTTAAAAGCTCTGCAGTTTTTTCAGCACTGGGTTTTATGCCAGTACTGCCTCTAATCCTTATTATTGCTATCATGCTGTATCCCTCCTACGTATATTGGTGTGCTGAGATTGATCTTTGGATTCATCTTCATTGACACAGTTTTTTTCAGTGCATCAAATGTTGCAAGTGAATAATTGACCGTGGTTTTTGTATGCCCCATTGCAAATCCCCATGCATCTTCAATGCCTGCCATTTTAAGTATAATTTTTGCCACATCGCCAACAGCCAGGCCAACTCCCTGTGGAGCTGGTTTCAGTTTTACTACTACGGACCCTGATTTGCCAATAATCTCAAAAGGCAGTGAATGTGGCCTTCCACATCCACATTCCCATGATCCACAGCCACGTTTAATTTCTATAATATTGGTTTTAGCATTATTTATTGCCTTTCTTATAGCTGGTGCAGCCTCTTTTGCCTTTCCCCTTCCAATGCCAATATAGCCATTGCCGTTGCCAACTGCTGCTGTTATAGAATAATTCATTCTTCTTCCAGAGTCAGTCATACGCTGGGCTCTTTCTATATTTATAACTTCATCCTGAATATCTGGTATCAAATAGTCAACTATCTGATATTCCTGTAATGGCAATTTTGTATGTAATGCATCCCCTATGCTCTGTATTTCGTTATTTGCGACCATTCGGCCAAGTTCTGTTCTCGGAACCCATTCTTCATCCATAATTATACACCCTTTTCAATATATTTTGCAAGATCGATCTTATTCTTCAAATGGTCGCCGTTAAGGCGCGATTCATCTGGAAAAACATTCTCATCACTTGGAATGTCTATACCAGAATCTATCATGCCCTTTAATGCAGCTGACAACCTGCCACCGTGCATGAATTTATAACGCCCGGTATCAAGAATTGCACTTTCTATTCCTTTTTCAATTGCCTTTTTGCCTGCCAGGTAACCTGATAGATAGAATATTTGAATATTATTTCCAGATACCCCGTATTCTTTTTTAACTGATTTATCTGTAACTGTTATCATTACATGATCTCCTTCTGGAACGTATTCGGTAAACTGTATCATTACACCCTTATTGCTTGGCCTGATAACAGCTCTGATTTCACCCGATTTGAGCAAAACATACCTTTTGTGGTAATCGGTTATGCCTTCACGCCTTCTTTTAAGAACTGGTATTGTTTTCATTTTTATCCTCCTTCACGAGTGATTGTGTTTTCAAGTGCGCCACAAGTTGAGCACGCGATACAAAGGAACCACTTTTTATTGTCCTGTAATATTTTTTATATGTAGTTTTTTCAATAGTTCCATTGTCACGCATTGTCTTAAGCTGGCTTCTTAATGCCCTGATAGTGGATATCCATCTTCTCTTCCTTGGATATCTTGCATATTTTGTACCTTTTACGGAACCGGGGCCTCTTCTTCCCTTTGCCAGCCTGACAATTCTCTTCTTTAAACGCTGGTTCGAATGGTTTTTCTTTTCCCTGCGCTGTATTACATGTGTATCTATTAACTTTCTTATATCTTCGCGGGATGCTGCATCCAGTACTTTATCTATACTGTTTGTGTCTATCCATACACGTGATTTGCCAACTTTAAGTTCATCAGCAGATATTTCCCTGACTGTTAACATTTTCATCTGACCACCCTGTTAAATATATGAATGCCCAGATTATCTGCCTCTGCCTGTATGTCCAGCCTTTTCTTGTATCCAACTGTTGAAGCAATTCTCGCACCATCAAAATCTGGATTGATTTTAGCCAGTTCTGCAACGTTGTGTATCAGCACTTCTTTAAAGCCGGATGGATGCAGGCCACGCACTGCTCTGGGTGTTCTGAATCCAGGGCTTACAACAGGAGGCCTGTAACCAAGATGGGATCTTAATTTAGAATGCTTTCCCCTTGGCCTTCTCCATGAATCATCAAATTTTTTATATCTGAACCATTCCTGCCTGTGAAATTCTACTCTTTTTCTATTTACTTCATTCTTTTTCTTTAGCAATATTTTTTGTTCCCCTGTGAGCATTGGCTTATAACTCATCTGAATTCACCCCCTTCAGCAGATAAATGCCATCCTGGAATACCCTTGCATCAAAATGTTTAATATATGTTGCTCTTTCGATGTTTGCAGCAGTATCTCCCATATCCCTTTTATCTATGCCCTCAAGCAATACCCTGTCTCCCTTTACAGAAACCTTGCAATTTTTAATTTTTGCAATTCTTGGTGCTTTGCCACCTAAAAAATTTTCTATAAACAGGTTGCCGCCACGTACTGATACCCTCATAGGGAAATGGGTGAAATCTATCTTCATTTCGTATTTAAAGCCTGCAGTTACTCCCTGGAACACAAGCTTTAATTCTGAATACCAGGTACCAATAATTCCATTTGTGAATTTATTTTCCTTGCTTACAGCAATTACCAGAGAATTGTCTTTCCGGTAAACTTTTACATATTTATCACGGAAGTTCCTGGATGTTTCTCCCAGTTTGCCTTTTATAGAAATAACTGTATCATCGATATTTACCGTTATTCCATCGGGGATCTTTAATTCCATTTTGTCTGTCCATTTAATCATTTTTTACACCTCAATAAATATATGCAAGTAATTTGCCGCCGATTCCAAATTTCCTGGCATCTAAATGGCTCATAATTCCCTTGGTTGTTGTGAGAATTATTATGCCGAAATCCTGGGCTGGAAGGTATCTTGATTCGTACCTGTCCATATTTGCCCTCTTCACAGATAGCCTTGGCTTAATTACACCACAATTATTTATGGTATCGCTAAGTGCAACCTTAAATTCTCCGCCACGCTCCTCATCTATTACCTCAAAGCTTTTAATATAATTATAATCTTGCATCACTTTAAGCACCCTGCCAATTATGCCGGATGCAGGTGATATTACTATTTCATTATCTCCTATTCTGGAAGCCATCTTTATCGTATTTATCACATCATTTAAAGGATCACTTTTCATTATTATCACCTCAGCTATATTTTCTGAATCCAATCTTCTCGGCTGTTTCCCTGAAACACTGCCGGCACATTCTTATACCATACCTTCTAACAAGGCCTCTCTTTCTTCCACATCTTACACATCCCTGCGTATGCCCGAAATTTCTTTTTGGCTGTAATTTTATCTGCATCATATCACCTTATAATTTTTGCCTTAAAATTTTCTTCCAGAAAATTAATGGCCTCTTCCTTGCTTATACCTATGTTTTTTGGTATAGGCTTAGAATTAATTCTACGTTTTGGCAATCTGTAACCACCTGCCCTTTTCAGGACAATTGCTATATCCATGCCAAATATGCCTATATCTGGATCGTATTTCATTCCCTTGAAATCTGTATAATCTGTAATCCCAAAGTATGCATTGCCCTGGCGATCAAATGAGTACACTGGTATCTTATAGTCCTTTGCATAAAATGCCTCAACAAGGAATTTATATGCATCGTCCTTTCTCAGTGTAACCTTGACACCTATATTTAATCCCTTTCTAATATTGAAATCCCTGATAGTTTTCGATGCCGATGTATATGTAGGTTTATGGCCTGTAAGCAATTCAAGGACCTTTGCGGCCTTTGTGAGCCTCTCACCTGCGGCACCCACACCTATATTTATTACTACCTTGTTTATGACAATATTCCTCATTGGGGATTCTGTTTTATTCATCATATGTCTTCACCTCATCAGATGGCATCCTGAATGTATACTTAGAAGTGCCAACAACAAATATGTAATCTTTTATAGTCGAAAAGCCCTCATTAAGATGCACCATATTTTTTATAGACGATTTTTTAACCTCTATTGACTTGATTGTGGCTATTTCTCCAACATGGGAACCTCCAGTTATAAATGCCTTATCGCCCTCTGCTAACTTAAGTACATCAACTATCTCAAGATCTGGAACCTTTAAGAGTAAAACATCGGATGTGTTTATATCCTTTCTCTCTGTGACTATTGTTTTACCGTCATGAAGGCCGAGCTGGATTTTTGATGGAGCCAGTATGCTTTTGCCAATTACCTTGAAAAGCTTTAAGTCCTTGTTCTCTTCAAGAGCAGTGGTTGCAATAAGTTTGCCTTTATTATCGTATAGTATTCTGAAATCATGGTCTATTCCTTTAATAGATACTATATCCATAAAGCCAACGGGAAATCTTCTATTTTTTACAGTTCTTCCATCTACCTTTACATCGCCATTTACCATTATTCTTGTAATCTCACGCTCTTTATCTCCAAGCTTTAAATAATCCCTTAATAAAATTAATAGTGGAAGAGCATCCTGCTTCTTATGTGTTCCTGGCACAGGTGTGACGGACCAGAAATTAGTTTTTCTTGGTATTTTTAACTTTCTTGAAGCCATCATAATTTTAGTTTTCATCCTTATCATCTCCATCTTCGGGTTCCGCATCATCATGCGCTTCTTCTAATTGATCTACAGGTTCTTCTGCTTCATTCTCTACAGCATTATCTACTGGTTCAGAGTTGTCGGCTTCGGCTTTTAGCGGTTCCGGAATTTCAGGTTCAGGAGTTGGAAGATTGCGCCTGACTGTAATGTTCTTTATTTTATTATACCTGCCCTCAACTGAAAGGTCAAGTTTTGTGATCACAAGATTGCTGTGGTCAACAAAATAGGCTACCTGTTTACCGTCAGATTTTGCGATCGTAATACCCTCTATAGATATTTTTTTTGTTTTATGGTTTACAGCAATAACTTTTCCGCCTTCACCCTTTCTCGAACCGGAAACAATTTTCACAATATCTCCGCGGGATATGGGAAATCTTCGTATGCCGTATTTCTTTTTTAGATCGTGGTTTATTGTTACATTTATTTTTGTATTTATCATTATAATTACCTCATACAATTGTTGATGCTATAGCAGCTATCCTTGGCCATCTTTCTGCAGCTTCTCTTGCTACAGGGCCTTTGATTTCTGACCCCCTTACTTCGCCTTCTGGAGTTACCAGTACAGCAGCGTTATCTTCAAATTCCATGATATTTCCATCGGCCCTGCGGTATGGGCGCCTCTGCCTGATAACCACTGCGTAAACAACCTTTGCCCTCATTTCTGGGCTTCCCTTTTTGACACTGGCAATGAAGAGATCGCCAATGCCTGCTGCAGGTATTCTTTTTGCAACAGTATGAAGGGCTTTTACTCCAATCAGGCTGATAACTTTTGCTCCTGTATTGTCAGCACATGGAATAACAGCCCCTAGTGGCAATCCCCTTGATTCATTTCCAGAAATTCCTTTCATTTAGTTCACCTTCTCTATAACTACGAAGTCAATTGTTTTGCCGAGCTTTCTGCATTCCGCGGCTCTTACATTGTCGCCAATTTTAACGTCAATGCAATCCGGCAAATGGGCATGGTATTTGCTGTATTTTGTAATATAACGCTCGTACTTCTTTATATACACCTTTGCTTCTCTCCGTATTACAACGCTGCGCTTCATTTTTACTGAAACAACCATGCCTGTTAGTATCTGGCCACGAACAGGCAGTTCACCATGGAATGGGCAATTAATATCATTGCATTCTTTTTCTGGCGGTTTAACATCAATTCCTATATTTTTCATCTAAATCTTACTCCTCAGTTTCTTATATATCCTTCTTTTTTCCTTTGTTCGATCCTCGGGCTTCATCAATATGATGCTGCCATCAATGGAATATTCTTTGCCATCAAATTCTACGGTAAATAGAGTTCCATTTTTTGGTATCATACATTTCCTTTTGCCGTTATCTATAATCATCATATTTCTTGTTTCGTCTATTAAACGACCCTTTATATTATTATTATTCTTGTTAAATGATTTATTAATCATGATTTTTGAACCTATTAATTCTCTGAGATATATATCATTTACATTCATGCCATCTGAACCTTGAATCCCATTGTCTCCAGTTCCTTCTTCATTATATTCCTGTGATCTCCCTGGAGTTCTATGCTCTTCCCGTCACGTACAGTACCACCCGATGCTGCTTTTCTCTTCAATGTTTTGGCGATTTCGGCAATGTTTTCGGTCTTCGGATCAATTCCTTCAATGACTGTTACCAGTTTACCATATCTTCTCTTGTCAACACTGATTTTAACAAGCTCGCTATCGCGGTTAAAACCTTCCCATGGCTGTAGTTCCTTCGGCATTCCTGTAAAATCTTTATCTTTCATTGCTTTTTTTCCTCCATTACTGTTAATATTCTGGCAATCTGTATTTTTATTGAGTGCATGGTTCCTGGACTTGCAGGTGCACCACCCATGGCTATAGCAGCCTTTTCCTTTAACAGGGAAGCTTTTAACGTTTTGAGTTTTTCATTGAGCTCGGTTTCATTCATTTCCCTGAGTTCCTTAGCTTTGAGTTCCATTTTTATCAACCTCATTATTTTCTATAGTTTCAGATGCAGGAGATACTCTGGCTTTAAGTACGATTTCATCAGGCAATTGATAATCCTGCCTCAATAATTTAACATAGATGCCTATGCAGCCAGTTTTCAGCATTGCAATTGAATATCCACTTATTACACCGGATCTTGCTGGATCTCCAGAATACTTGATTTCCCCAAAGGTAAATTTCTGTGTCCTGGCCCGTTCACCAGATATCTTGCCCCCTATTCTTATAAGTACGCCTCTTGCATGCTGGTCTATTATCCTTCTTAATGTTGTATTTCCTGCCTTCCTGTAATTCCACCCTTTCTCAAGTGAAAGTGCAATTTTCTTTGATATGATCTGTGGATTCAAGTCGGGATTTTCTACTTCCTTAACCTCTATCTGTGGCGATTCAAGGCCATATTTTGTTTCAAGCGTTTCTGTCATGGTCTTAATTTTAGCGCCATGCCGGCCTATAACAAGACCCGGGCGATTTACAAATAGAGTTACATTGGTACCGAATGGCGTCCTCTTCATATCCATGCCACCGAAACCTGCGCCTTCATTTTCTAATTGAAGGTATTCTGTAACGAGCAGTTTTTTAATATTATCACTTACAAATTTCTTTTCTTTCATGATCTCACTCCTTCTCATTCTCCACTACGACAACATCCAGATTTATAAGATCCTTGAAAAATGCACCGGCCCTACCATATGCCTTGGGTGTGAATTTTTTTATCATACGCCCTTTGGAAGCAGAAATATGGAATATATTTAAGTCCTCAGTCAGGCCTTTAAATTCTGCATTGGCGGAAACGTCATCCAATAATTTCTTAAATGCCCGTATAGCCTTTACAGGATATCTTCCTGGCCCTATGCCTTTCCTGTGTGAAACCGAATCGAGATATCGGAAATATGGAACTGCCACCTTTTTTTCAAGTACCAGATCAAGTGTGTCCTTTGCAGTCTCCAGTTTCATATTTCTAATGAAATGGGCTACATTAACTGCATCCTTTAATGATATATCTGTCTCTTTAACCTGTGCCATAGCGCTCTTTTCTGGAATTTTATCTAAACTGTATCCTTTCATAATATCACTTCAACGGTAGGAACTTTGATGACCTTGTAGCTCCAACACCTGGGCCTGAATGCTTTACTTCCTTTCTTGTAGGTGCAAACTCCCCCAGATAATGTCCTATCATTTCTGGCTTAATGTCAAATTTAAGGTAAGAATTGCCATTGTACAATTCTATCTTCTTGCCAACAAACTGAGGCAGTATAATTATATCGCGAACGTGTGTTTTTATTGTTTCTTTGTCTCCGAGCAAATCATCAAAAGCTTTCTGCTGTTCATGGTTCATTTCCCGGTTATATGACCTTCTTACCCTGGCTGGAAATATCTCCAGCAATTCGGGCAATTCCATCTCTTCTAGCTCTTCTATAGTTTTGCCGCGATATACAAATCCCTTTGCTCTTCCAGTTATTGCTTTTTGAGCCTTTCGTGATCTTCTCTTTATTGATTTTACAGATGCCTGTCTTCTAACTACCATTTCTTATTCCTCCTTTGTGGTGAAAGCCTTCCTACCTTAGCTCCTGGAGGTGATCCCCTTGCTACAGTGCTTGGTCCACCAACATGCTGATGATTTCCACCTCCATGTGGATGGTTCACAGCATTCATTGCAACGCCCCTGACTGAATATGGCCTTTTTGCCTTGCTTTGCAGGAATTTAATATGAGTTCCTGCTTTCAGAATAGGCATATCTCTTGCCCCAGAACCTGCAACAGAGCCAACTGTAGCCCTGCAATTTGGATTTAATTCCTTTGTTTTGCCGGACGGAAGTTTTATGGAAACTGTCTCCCCATGGCTTATTATTAAACCGGCAGAACCTGCTGTCCTGCAGAATTTTCCACCATCTCCGGGCATATTCTCTATATTATATACATATGCTCCATCAGCTATTTTGGATAATGATGATGTTGTGCCTTCTACCACTTTTTCATCATTGCCAACATGAATATCCTGGCCTTTAAATGCACCATTAAACGCAATCATGTAATTTACTTCATTCTTTTCGTTTTTAAGCGATAAAACAGGTGCAGTCCTTCCTGGCGCCTGAATTATATCGGCTACTTTATAATTTCCATCCTTTAAATGCTTAATTTCAGATAAATGCCTGTGGCTCGGACTTTGGTATGTCAGCGAACCGTGGCCTCTTCTCTGTGCTACTATATGTTTACCCATTATACACACCTCAGAATATTCCTATTCTCCCCCCAATTTCTTCAGCAGAGAACTCATTTGCCAGTTTTGCTATTGCCTTTTTGCCCTTCTTTGTTATGAGTATATTTAAGGCTACAACCTTAACATCAAACCTTTCCTCTATTTCCTTTTTAATGTCGTCCTTTCTGCCTCTGCGATCTACCATAAACGTAAGTTTATTTTCCTTTTCCATCATAATAGTTGTTTTTTCTGTAACAACTGGTGATATTATATAATCCATTTACATAACCTCCTGCAATTTATTTATGGTAGATTCAGTATATACTGTTAATCTTCCTGGAATTCCACCTGGTGCCAATTTTGTGATGCTCAGGCTATTCAGTGATGCTGTATCAACGCCTGGAAGAGATGAAAAAGCCCTCAGTTTTTCTGATGAGGAACCGACTATCAATATGCTTTTCGGCTGTTTATACGTCCTGTTCCTCATTTTGCCACGGCCAGCCCTTATCTTCTTTCCATCCTTTGACCTCAGGATGTCTTCATAGATTCCAAGGTTTAAAAGAACAGTTGCTGCATCTTTGGCCTTCACTATATTTTCAATATCGTCCTCCACAATCACTGGAAATGTCAATGTTTTCTCGCTTTCCTCAGAAATCCTGTGCCCTCTTTTCAATACGTATGATCTGTTAGCAGTAAAGGCTATAGCACTGATTCTTGCCATTTTTCTTTCTTTTTTATTGATTTTTTTATAAAGTACCTTTTCGCTTCTTGGAGAATGTGCACTTCTTCCACCAACCATGCTTGCCAGTAAAACACCACGTGAGCCACTTGAAAGCCTTGGTATTCTGGATATGCCGTGATTTGGGCCAAGATTGTGCCCCACTCTTCTTGTACCCGCAATAGGGCTTGAGCCATATGGCTGCCTCATAGAAAGTGAAATAGCGCGGAATGCGTCATGTATAAGATCTTCACGTGGTGTGATGTTGAATACCTCAGGAAGCTCTATTTCTTTCTTTATTTCACCATCAACTGAATATATATTTGCTTTCATTTTTAATCACCCTGTTTTGATTCTTTTGATATATACGTTATTTCAATCTTTTCTGCATTTACAACTTTCTGCCTTGCAGGGTCTCTTAATTTTATTAAGCGCTTGGCTGGGCCTGAAATTGAGCCATAAAGAAGTATGTAATCATTTCTCACAAGCCCATACTTCAGAAAACCACCTTTTACATTGATATCATCAACCTTGTCAGCACTGCCAATTTTTACTACACGTATATTATGCAATGTTCGCTGATGAAGCCCCACCTGCCCGGCCTGTGGTACAGTGTTCCTGACCCAGTCAGGATGCCATGGCCCAAGAGTGCCAATCATTCTTCTGTGCTTTCTGTTATTTCTTGGCAAAAGCTTTACACCAAATCTTTTTACAACGCCCTGGAAACCTTTGCCTTTCGTTACTGCAATAACATCTACAAAGCTGCCTTCTGGAGAGAAATCAGTAAAATGGAGCTCTTTGCCAAGTTTTTCTTCTGCAAGTTTCATCCTATCTTCTATTGTTGAGCCAGATATTCTTATTTCGAATATTTCCGGTGTTTTGACCGGTATGCCGGATACCATCTGTGGGTTTGTGCTTACCATCAACCTTACATCAGAAACATTTTTGATCGCTATTTCCTTTTTATTCGCTTTTTTAACCTCATGAATACGTTTAAACACTTCAACTGGGATCTTCTCTGCAATTTTCTCTGCACAGACCTGCAGGCCAGTATCGCCTTCTTCATAGTATCTGATAGCAATAACGTTTAATGGTGGTACTTCAACAACTGTAACTGGCGCCATTATAGTTTTCCCTGCTGTTACACTGGTTTTCCTATAATCGACTACCTGCATATGTGTCATACCAACCTTATATCCAGCAAATGCCTGGATTTTCGGTTTGCCATCTGCTTCTGGCCATGAACGAATATCAGCCCCAATTTTTTTAGCACGTACTCTGGGATAGTACGCCATTGATCCCCTTCGGGAATGATGCGGTGTTGCCATTTTAAATCACCAACCGTTACACAATCTATATTGTATAGAACCTACAATATAACGGGATACGTATAGCATTGCCCATAGTGTATGGTTAAATTGTATTTCGCTATTGGATTAATATTTATTAACTTTGTTATTTATATTCCTGAAAAATAGAAGCAAAAGCCATAAAAACAGAGCACATTATTTTGGTATAGGATTATTCTGATCTAATTTATTTTTGTAATTTATTAAAGTGATGATAAGCTGGGCATGTGACCAGATAAGTGGCGATACTGATATTGGTTTGCCTGAAGTAGGATCAATCTGCTCAGAAAGTATGCCCGAGGCCTCACTGTGCCCTGAAACCCATGATATCAATTTATCTGCCTTATCAAGTTCATTATTGCTTATATAATAATCTGCAAGCCAGAGCGTTGTGATAATCCATGGATTTCCAGTTATCTCAGGATTGCTTTCCCTCCTCTGGTATAGATCATTTTGATATCGGGCAATTCCACCTATATTTTTGACAGTTAAAATACGCTCTATATTTTGAATTGATGATTTTATTCGTGGATCTTCAGGATCTTTAACACCAAGATTTACAAGGGCCATTATTGAAGAGTCAAGCGTAAAGTCCGTTTTGCTCCCATTAAATGTTCGGCCATAGTATCCAACAAGATCTGAATAGAATATATCATCAAACTTTAACAGCATTTTGTCTGCCGCTTCTGAATATTCTATAGATAGATTTTTGTCATTGAATAATGACGCAAAATAGGATGCATATTTAAGTGCTTTATACACAGTTGCTATTGTATAGGTATGAACGCCATATCGCTCTTCCCATAAATCAAATGATGCTTTTGGCAGGCCAGCCTCATCAATATAATTGACAAGGAAATCTGCAATTTTAGTTATAATGTTTTTATATAGCATTGATAGGTATTCAATATCATTATTGACAGAATGATAATACCAGATTGCTATGATTACGAGAGCTGATTCATCTTCCTGTATAGGCAATATTTCTTTTCCATTCATTACGTAGGGAAGCCAGCTACTGGCTATCTTTCCATCTGGGTTGTATTTATGGTACATATACCCTTCATCCGCCACAGCATTTGAACAGAATTCAAAAAATAGTTTTGCAGGATCACTATGGCCAGAAAGTATCAACGCTATTGCTGTATATGCGGCATCTCTTGGCCATGCATAATAATATGAATCCATATTGCTTCTGAGAATTTCGCTATCACTTGAAGCAAGTATTGCACCAATGTCATTCAAGTGCGCCCTTATTATGAACAGCGATTTTTTAAATATTTCTGAATATTTGTCTATGCCTATATTATACTTTGATACCCATAATTCCCAAAAATGCTCTGTCCTGTTATGCATTTTTTCCAGCTGGGAATAATCAATTTCTTTTGCTATTCCAAACAGATTTTCACGGTCCCTTGCTGCAATTATATAATAATATAACTCAGCAGAAGTGTGTGGTTTTAAGATTAAATGGTGCCTTATCATAGAATCCACTGAACCTGTTGCAACATCGTTTCCTTCAAGATTGTTGTCCTCTGCATCCATCCATGTGCCTGCCATGCCATTATAATCCTTAATGCCAATAGCATATTGATCAAAAGATCCATTTGGCGATGCTGTTGTAGCCATAAAATATCTTCTTCCCTTATAATGGATTATTGAATGATATTCAGGATGATAGAATGCAGTATCTCCAATATTGTTCCCATAAATGGAAAAATTTTGATGGTAAAAAATCTTAATATCCTTTTCATTGCCTGAATTATTAATAACAGTTGTATGCCTTACGAAAATATTTTTATATATATCAACAAAGTTCAGGTCCTCAAAATTAATGCCAAGAACACTATATTTTGCTATGCCTATCATAGTATGGTCATAATAATCCTTTGATTTAATGAAAGATTTATTAATCCAGTTAAAATGGTCATCAATAGAAATACCGTATTTAAACGGTTTGCCACCACTGTGATTTTCTGCCATATCGCGTGAATAATAAAAATCAGTAAGTTCATAATCATCATTAAAACTTATCAGTACTTTTCCATTTCCTATTGGTATATATCTTACCATAGCTAAAGATATTTAATAGACGTATTTAAATTAATATATCTTTTAATTCAACTGGATTAAGTAGAAACGATTGGAGAGTAAAATACAATAAAACTCCCAAAACGTTTTAACTGTGTCTTTTAATAGATATAGAAAACTTTTTGGCCTTTAATTGTGAAGATATATAGCAAATTTAAAAGTTAAAATAGTATTTTGATATTATGTTTATATCCTACTGGGTCCGTAGCTCAGCTAGGTAGAGCGATGGACTCTTAATCCATCGGTCAAGGGTTCAAATCCCTTCGGACCCGCAAAAACTATAATTTAGTTGCCCCATATCCAGATTAATTTTTTAGGGGCAGTTCTATAGCACATTATTCTGCCAGCATCTTTAAGATCACTTTTATATACAGCCACAGAGATTTATATTTAAACCTATTTAAGCGCTTAAAAATAGTAATGGCCGAGCAGATGTATAATTTTTAAGTCCTTGTTAATGAGGCCATAGAGGCATTAACATGCAAAATTGTGATAGATTCGGCATTTATATGTGCTTATCTTTTAATACAAAAGATTATATATCAACTTTCTGATTACCTTCTGTATGAAAACTAAAGATAGAGAATACAGTGGAAAGAATATAAATTTAGATAAGCTTGCATCTATAACAGAACAGTATTTTCAGAATGAAAAATTTAAAACACAGCTGGGAAAGCATCCCAATGGCACGCTTATCCAGGCAACAAAAGAAGGATTGCTCAGAAGCATTGCAGGCATGGACCGTGCATATACAATAACAATTTCTGGGACACCTGATGAAGCAAAAATCAGTATTGGAATGGGCAAATGGCTTCAGGACCTTGGCGTTGCTGCAATAGAAAGTTTTCTTATAACTCCAGAACTTGCATTTCTTGAAGTCCCAGAATCGATGTGGGGCTTTGAAATTGAAGATAAATTCTGGAAATATATAGAAAACCAGATTAATCTTGGCATACAATAACTGACATTGTATGACAAAATTTTTTAATTTGAATTTTATAAGCTATGTATGGATTTTTTAATACCTGTTATAATAGTTTTAACTTTTATAGCTGGACTCGTTGCTGGTTTTATTATTTATTTTATTGTTAATAAAAGGGCATATGGAAATATAGAAAATAGAATGCAGAACACAATGCATAACTTTATAGAAGAAGAAAATAAAAACCTGCTGAATACAAGTACAGTGGCATTTAAAACTGCTCTAGAAAAGGAAAGAATGGAACGCGAAAATAGTGGTTTACAGCTTAATAGCCTTATTAACCCATTAAAGGAATCTATTAAAGAATACCAATCGTATATAGAGAGCATAGAAAAAGATAGAAAAACTGAATCTGGATCATTAAAGGATAACCTTGATACTCTTGCAAAAAAAATAAACGACCTGGAACATGATACTATAAAACTTTCTGGTGCATTAAGAAACCCATCTATCCGTGGCAAATGGGGAGAGATTACACTTAAACGGACAGTGGAAATAGCAGGAATGGTTCCATACTGCGATTTTATTGAACAGGTTGTATCACCGGATAGAACAATGAGGCCCGATATGGTTATAAAACTTCCAAATAGCAGAAATATTATTGTCGATTCCAAAGTTCCATTAAGCGGATATTTTGAATATATGGATGGCGAAGATAATAAGGAAGAACTGGAAAAATATGTTACTGCGTTTAATATTCATGTACGTGAACTTGCATCAAAAAAGTACTGGGAGAAATTTAACAACTCTGTTGATTTTGTTGTTATGTTTCTGCCGGTTGAATCACTTCTCAGTATAATTATGGATAAATCGCCAGATATTATAGAGGATGCTGTTTCTAAACATGTAATTATTGCTACCCCCATAACATTAATTTCACTCCTCTTAACTGTTCATATGGGCTGGAAGGATGCAAATACAGTTAAAAACTATAATGAACTTGTTTCAAAAATAAGGGATTTTTATTCCAATTTAAAGAATTATATAGACGATTATAATGATGTCTCGAAACATCTTGAAAAGTCTGTAGATGCATTCAATAAATTTGGCAGGGACCTGGAGATGCGCCTTGGGCCAATAATAGAGGACCTTTTGAAGACCGAGACCATAAAGAATATTGGTGAAATGAATTTGGATAACGTACAAAGCAAGGTTTCAGGGATGGATGGCGATCATCTGAATTGAGTGAATAGCTTATAATCTGATTTCCCATCAAATAAGCCTATTCTTACTGCCGAATCAATCCACCCATAGGAATAATTAAGTGCTGCAAATGCATTTATAAAATCATTTTTACTGTAAAAGTATTTTGCGTCGTTATAATAATTAATTACCATATCCATATGGTCTTTAGCCATGTTATATAAATATGATTGCCTAGGCGCAGATATGCTTATCTTATCTATGGCATTTTTTTCGAGTTCAATATATTTCTCTACTTTTTCTCTTAAATCCATTATAGGTGATATTTTTCTGGAATATTTATTTAATTATAGAGAATACTAAAAGAACGTTTATTGAGCAGTAAAATAACCTAATTTGCACCCAAAATAGAACCATATCCAATAAGGCGCCATCTATTAGAAATACGCCGGCCAATTGCAATTCTGTCACCGGTGTTGCCGGCTACCGGGTATTTAAGCGAAACGGCTACACGGTTATCTTTTATTAAAGATACAGTACCTATTGTGTTTGCAGTCCCTACAGTTAACATAATAATTTCGCCAGATTTCAATGGTTCTACCCGAACATCCTCATCAAATCCAACAACTCTCTCCAGTAAATTTATATCCATCTCTAAATTGAAAATTGCAGGTGCAACCTTTCCTTTAAGCCCGATTATTCTTCCTGTAAAGGAATCCCCCTTTGTAAGGAATGGATCAAGTTCTGTTCCAACAGCTGCCAGGCCACCGGGCATAATTGAATCATAACTGGATGACCCCGCCATAAGTGATGTTATCTTTGTTGTTACGTTCTGCCATATGTTTTTGTTTCCACGCGTTACCTGAATTCCAGGAGATATTTCTATTTCATCGCCTATGCTTAATTTTCCCTTTATAAGCGCACCACCAAGCACGCCACCTTTTAATTTATATGGCAAAGTTCCCGGCTTATTTATATCAAAAGAACGCGCTATATACATTAATGGAGAATCATTTTCATTAAAAGCTGGTGTTTTTATAAATTTTTCTATGGCCTCGAATACGACATCTATATTTGTATTATGATAAGCACTTACAGGAATAACTGGTGCCTTTTCTGCCGGGCTTCCCTTGAGAAAGGCTTTGATTTCTTTATAACTTTCTATGGCTCTTTCCTTAGTTACAAGATCTATTTTATTCTGGACAACTATAATTTCTTTAATGCCCATTATTTCTAAAGCTGTTAAATGTTCTCTGGTCTGCGGCTGCGGGCATTTCTCATTTGCAGCGATAACAAGTATAGCACCATTCATTATTGCAGAACCTGCAAGCATAGTTGCCATAAGTGTTTCATGCCCTGGAGCATCAACTATTGAAATTACTCTTGACAGTTCACAGCTGCTATCAATGATTTTATTTGAATAAATTTCTTTTCCATCTTTGATACATTTATAAATAGGGGTATCGGCATATCCTAATTTTATAGAAATTCCTCTCTTTACTTCTTCTGAATGCACATCAGTCTTTCTTCCAGTTAACGCAAATGTTAGGGTACTTTTCCCATGATCTACATGGCCTACCATGCCAATATTAACAGATGGCTGCTGCATTACTGTTCTACCTTTTCAGTTTTTTCCTCTTCTGGCTCAAGCGATTTTGTTCCATATTGTGTTATAACCGCGTTAAGCTGGGAAATATCTGAACCTATTATATTTCCACGAAATGTTACACGTTTTCTGATTCCACTTTTTCCCTTTCTTCCCTTGCGATATGTTATAAGTATCTTTTTTTTGCCTGTTATTGATAAATCTTTCTTCATTGGGAATCCATCATTAGCACTGCCACCGGTTATCTTTAATTTATATCCAGGCATTTCAAAGAATATACCGTCCAGTTCATCACCAATTTTTCTGCCGGATATAGATCCAAGAACGTCTTCTGAAAGCTCCTTTTTATATGTTTTTCCTGTTTTTCTATCTGCAATAACTGCTACAACCATAATTATACACCTTAAACTTTATTTCTTCATAATTATATGCTCATTAATAAAATTATAGATTAAAATGTTAATATGATTATTTAATATTTTTGAGGAGAATAAAAGCAAACAACTTTTTAAGTGCTTTACCACGGTGAGAAATTAGGTTTTTTTCTTCAACAGAAATTTCTGCCAATGAGTTTGAATAACCGTCTGGAATAAAAATGGGGTCATAGCCGAATTCTCTCCCCTCACCAATATGATCTGATATGGTGCCATTAAGTATTCCGCTGAATTGAAAAATTTCTTTATTGTAATATAGAGAAATTACTGTTTCGAAATGTGCCCTTGATCCAGCAGCAAGCCTTATTATATTTAAATTTCCAAGTGTATTTTGGATGTATGAAGCATATGGCCCGGGAAATCCATTAAGATCATCTATATATAACCCTGTGTCGTCAATAAAAAATGGGGCTTCCATATTGCTAGATAGTTTTTCACAGCTGTCGCGTGAGATTATTGAATTAGTATCGGCCTGAATTTCAGGGTATTCCATTTTAACCCATAATATCTTTATATTTTCTTCTTCTGCAAGTGTTTTTACTTCCTCAAATTTATGCTGATTGCTGGTTACAAATTTTATCATTATTTGTTATACTTATGAAGTATATTATTTTTTAAATTCAATTTTTTTACATTTTTCTTGAAAGCACAGGATAGTTTCAATTCATAATTTTGAATTATATTCAGGTGTTTAAGCTATTAAAAATTATATGGCTGATAAAAGCTGTGCCTATAATATTTGATAGGCATGGCTTAAATCCCCTGGTTTCATGTATATTTTGAATATGTATTGTACATTTCCTGAAGTAGAATAAAAGTTATGCATATATAATTGCAGGCATGCTCCCATCTAAGGCATTTGGGTTCTAAGGCAGGCAGGTAAATTCCACAAATTCCTGTGGCATTCCCTGTATAATTCCAAAATTAAAATATGTATAAAAAGTACCTTATTTTGATGTGTTTAGTAAACTCACTGTTAATATTCTGCGAGCCAAAAAAATACGTTGACCATTATGGCAAACTTAAAATAATGTATAGTTATCATTAAAAAATGATCAGGTTCGGCGTGGCTGGCATTCCACTTACCAGCAAGGGTAGGACATATATTGATTCTATAGAGGATGTTGCAAACCTTGGGTTAAATTCTCTTGAAGTGCAACTATTAAGAGTAAACGTAAGCGAGGATCAGGCAATGAATTATGCTGATATGTACCCAAAAGACGTGGAAGATTCAATAATTGTAGATGTTTTAAGGCCAGATGATGAGGGCAATTTTAAGAGCATTGGAACTGAAAAACAGATAGAGGAAGACGATATTATACAGGAATTGTTCTGGAATATGGCAAAAAATTATGATGAATTGAACGAGGGCAAAGAGATAGCAAGAGAATTAGACATAGATATTTCTTTGCATGCCCCATACTATATGGACCTTCTGAACGGTGGTGAAATGGCAGAAAAATCTATTAACCATATCCGCTGGTCACTTTTAATAGGAAGGGCCATGGGCGCCAGGCGAATTATAACACATACAGGTTTTTATCCACAGAAAAAATCAACCGGTTTAAAGACGGCTCTAGAGATATATTCATCAATTGCCAATGAGTTCCCACATGAGCGTGGATTTCCGTATATTGGCATTGAAGCTTCAGGCAAAAAAGATCTTTTTGGTACACAGAAAGAGCTATTTGCAATAGCAGATAAGATCAAAGAAGTTGAGCCAATACTTAACTTTCCACATATACATTCTATCAGCAATGGCTCATTAATTGACACAAAAAATTTTGAAAATGTAATAAATAGCTTTTTAAAATATGCTAAGTATGACCTTTATACAGAGTTCGGTGGCGTAGACTACAGTAATGGCAATGAGATGAAAATTACTGCAATAAAGCACGGTGACCTTAAATTTGAAACCCTGGCTGAGGTAATAGCAGCTAAAGATATGGATATGGACATTATTTCGATGTCGCCATTGTTAGAACATGATGCACAGTACATGGAATTGATGTACTGGAGAGCATTATCAAAGAAATACCAGAAAAAAATGGTAAAAAAAATGTAGGTGAATTGATGCGGGAATATCCAGTTAAAAAAACTATTAAGATGAGTTACGAATATATCAGGAATTCACTTGAGGAAATGAATATTGCCTTTAGCAACGAAGAAACGCACATAATTTCTTCAATTCCAGGAATTAAACGGTTAGAATTATGGACAGACGGCAAAAAATTGTTTATAGAAACTGTGACTGACACAGAATATAAAAATCCTATGGAGACCGTTAAGAGATTCAATGAAATAATAACAAAGCTTACCGGTTATTCCTCGAAGGAGAGAAAGAAATTAATATCTAAATAAATATAATGGTAATGTAGTTTATATGTATAGAGATAAGCTGTTTATAATATTCATTGCTTTGGATATAATATCGTTAATATTTTTAATATTGAGTTTTAATGCCCTTATTATTAAAATACCAGCTTTGATGAATATTTTTGATGTGAATTTAATTGGTAGCTGGCAGTACTGGCTTTTGATTGTTTCATTTATATTATTTATATATCTATTTTATCTGGCCTATAGTGATATAAACGATATATCTGAATTCAAAAAGATGCTTGCCAGCAATAGTAAAAGAATATTTATGGAAAACCTTCCACAGCTCGAAAAAATTTCTAAAAAGTTTAAGGGCGATTATATTACTAAACTAGCAGATGCAAAGCATAAATGGGGAATAAGAAGGTAATTTATCTTAAAAATAAATATTAATAAAGCAAAAAATTTTGGCCCTCTTATTTTTTTAAGATATTTTTTACAAACTCAGGCAAATAGAAGGCACCGTTGAGTATGTCTTCGTTGAAATATCTGGCTGGCCTGACTTCATCATCTCTCTTTGCCAGATCTGATTTTGATGCCATTGTGAATGACCATAATCCACTTGGATATGTTGGGATAAATGCGCAGTATGTTTTAACACTTGGAAACACGGCACTCATGCCCTTATAAGCCATAGATAGTGCGGTTGGCTGGTAATATGGTGAACCGGACTGGGTTACAACAATACCATCATCGGCCAGGTGGTTTTTTATATCATTATAAAAATCAGAGGAAAAAAGTCCTTCAGCTGGTCCCACAGGATCTGTTGAATCTATTATAATTCTATCAAATTTTTCAGTGCTATCTTTCATATATTTTATCCCATCACCGACTATAAGCTTAACCTTTTTGTTAGAAAATGATGTGGCAATCTGCGGGAAATATTTTTTTGCCACTTCTACAACGTTGCTGTCAATTTCAACATTTACTATGCTATTTAAATTTAAATCCAAAAGCCTGCTTGCTGCTCCACCATCGCCACCACCGATTATCAAGGCACTGGAAGGGCGGCTATTAAAATGGAAAGGAACCATGGTTATCATTTCATGGTATACATATTCGTCCTTTTCTGTCAGCTGGACAGTACCATCTATTGATAGCAGTTTGCCGAAATCATATGTATCAAATAGATCTATTCTTTGGTAATCAGTTTTAATGGAAAGAAGCTGATCTCTAATTCTAAATGAGAGTTGCAAGTTGTCAGAATATCTTTCGGAAAACCAATTTTCTATAAGTTTCATGTGAGTTTATATTTATTCAATATTTAATTTTGTTGCAACGTTTGATTGCATAATGCAAAAATATTATCTGCAGGCTTTATTTTATAATCTACAACAAAAAAATTAATTTGTTTTTAAAATTTTGGCAAAAATGCGTGTTTTTCATACTTTTGTTGTGTTTTTCATAGAAAAATTTATATATCGCTAATTACATTTAGTATTGGTGAAATAATGGTTGGAATAAGTGAAATATCAAAGACAGTCGCAACCTCTACAAAAACGACACAGAAGAAGACAGCCGAGATAATAAAAGCGTTTCTGGATGAAACTATAAAGTATGTAAACGAAGATAAGAAAGTTAACCTGGCAGATTTTGGCATTTTTGAAAGAAAAACCCAGAAAGCCAGAACAGCAAGAAACCCAAAAACAAAGCAGGAAATAAAGGTTCCTGAAAAACAAAAGTTTGTGTTTCGCGCATCTTCAAGCATAAAATATAAACATTAAAAGATTTAATTTTTATTATTTACCTATTTTTATGTTTGGTTTTAAAGTGGAATTTCAACTGTATATTGTTTTTAAAAAAAGTAAAATATAATATAACAATGCTATTATATGAAGGTTCTAGGCCTTGAAGGAACAGCACACACAGTCAGTGCTGGCATAGTTGATGAATATGCAATCCTTTCAAATTCTTCATCGATATATATCCCCAAAAATGGAGGAATACATCCCCGTGAAGCTGCAATTCACCATGCTGATAAAATTATACCTGTCATGAAGGCTGCATTTGAGAACGCACAGGAATCTCCAGAAAATATTGACCTTGTTGCATTTTCAATGGGACCTGGCTTAGGACCATGTTTAAGGGTTGTTGCAACAGCAGCGCGTGCTTTCAGCATAAAATATAATATTCCATTATTGGGTATCAACCATCCACTTGGGCATGTGGAAATTGGCAGGAAATTATCAGGAGCATCTGATCCAATAATGCTTTACATATCTGGTGGGAATACACAGATAATTGCACATGAGGAAGGAAGGTACAGAGTTCTCGGTGAAACCATGGATATAGGGCTGGGCAATATGCTCGACAAATTTGCAAGAGACCTTGGCATCCCATTTCCCGGCGGCCCTAAAATAGAAGAACTGGCTGGTAGAGGAACGGAACTGCTCAAATTGCCATATTCTATAAAGGGAATGGATACTTCATTTTCAGGCATATATACCGCAGCCAAAAGCTATTTAAATAAAGAATCGCCAGAAAATATATGTTTCAGCATCCAGGAAACTTCATTTGCAATGCTTATAGAGATTCTGGAGCGTGCACTGTATTATACAGACAAGAGAGAGATATTGCTTGCAGGCGGTGTTGCAAGAAATGATCGGTTAAGGCAGATGGTTTCAAAGATGGCAGATGAATCAGGATATAAAGCGTACCTGACTGATAAAAAATATTGCATGGACAATGGTGCAATGATAGCACAGGCCGGTTTGTTAATGTATGAAAATGGAGCCAGGCAGGAAATAATGGATACAAAGATAAATCAGAAATTCAGGATAGACGAAGTTTATGCTCCATGGATAAAATCTGCAAATACAAAAATTAATGAGCAGAAAGGTGCAGAATCAATAATTGCTATGGCAGAATTTTATAACAGAAAGGCAGTGAACAAAATTCGCATAAGGAAAAATTTCAGGAATATTATTCTGGATAGAAGAATAAGAAACGAAAGAATACGAAACGAGTTTAGCGTGCTTTATGCCATGAAGGAGGCAGGCATTAATGTACCTATTATTTATGACATTGACCTTACAAACTTCCAATTAACAATTGAATATATATCTGGACAAACTCTGAATGAATTCATTGGTTCAGGCATGGAAAAAAATAGTGTTATAGAAAAACTTGCCATAGAAGTTTCAAAATTGCACAACAATAGGATTTCCCATGGTGATCTGACGCCAAACAACATAATAATAAATAAAGAAAAGATTTTTTTTATTGATCCAAGCATGGGGCATGCACCTGCTAAAGATGAGGATATGGCAGATGATCTGTTCCTCTTGACAGAATCCCTTAAAAGCCTTTATAATGATTACAGCAACATGATTAACATATTTATGGATAAATATGAAAAATTTACTGATAGATCAGAAATATTATTGAAAATACTGGAAGAGATAAAAATGCGCAGGAGATATGTCTGACTTATTTCTATATGATAATTAACAGCCTTAGAATTAGGCAGTTTTGTAATCGGCTGAATAATATTCAAATAAATGATAGATAAACTTTGAATTAGATTAATTTCCACTTTTAACTTCATTGCGTACTGCTCTATTTTTTATTGCTATGCTTTAATATTGGCTTAATTTTATTATTCTTTGGTTTTAGGATTAATCCAATAAGAGAAACTACAATTCCACCGATAAATATTAAAATACCAGAATTGAAAGCATAATCTGCAAATTCCAGGTCAAAAAATTCTGAAGGGCTTTCAAGCGAATAACCAAAGTTTGCAGGTTTAACAGATGAAAAGATAACAAATACATATGTTCCTTGATTTAAGCCTGTAAACTCCATTGAAGATGATGTTCCATGCTCTGGTTCTGAATAATTATGAAGATTTGAAGAGGTTACCTTGCTAAGATCTTTATATGGAATTAATCCAGAATGGCTTCCTGGATTCGCCACAATTAAACGATCTCCACCAGTGATATATATACAGGATGTATTGTATTCACCTTTTGTGTATGGTGAAATAGAAGTTGCTGTTGGTGCTTTATCTATAATCATAAAACCGCCCAACGACATAGCAATACCTAGCATAATAAGTATAACTCCGATAATTGCTATTTTCTTCCTCACATACTCTAATTATAAAATTATATTTAATTATTTCATATAACCAAATTATTGCTTTATTCTCAAGGCATTTCCATTATTTGTGAAATAATAATAATTGATTTAATATTATTGCGGAAAATCAATGACGTATATTGACTGTTATCGAAATTTCAATATTAGAATGACATAAATAATTTACAAAAAATTTTTAAAAAAGTTTATAATTTAAAATGTAACACTGGCTGTAGCTGCTGCAGCTTTCTGAGTTGGTACAACTAGCGTTACTTTATATTTTCCATGCAGTTCAATATGCAGGCTTGAGGTCAAGTCCATATGTATCATTGCTTCGTCCCCAAGCGGTATCATAATGCCGTTATATGGCGATGTTTTTACATCATCATGGTAATGATATTTTGCATCGGTAATTCCGTAAACATCATGTGATATATTCTGAGACGAGAGTATGATAGTCGAGGTTGAATTGCCCAGTATTATTTCAGTAATTGCTGCCTGGTTCGGCCCATCAATATCTGTTACATTAAGCACCAATATTGAGGATCCATTAGCTGCATTCATACCGTATGGAGTACCTTTATACTGAACCAATGGAACCTTTGAATCGTTAAACAGCTTCCCATATACATTTCCATATGCAATCTGTCCTGTAACCAGGGTAAATGCAATCACTATAACTGCAAATATCAGGGCAACAGCGAGAATCTTGTTTTTTGATGTTTGCCAGTATTTATTTTTGTCTGTTTCATCTTTCTTTACAGGTTTCATGATTATCACCACAGCTTAATCCATTTTAATATGGGCAATTTAGATATTCCCCTATCGCCAAATTTCTTGTAAAGGAAATAGTCCAATCCCATTGTTCTTCCTGCGCCTATGAGCATGAGTGTTAATGATCCTGCGAATAATAGAATCCCAATTTGCCATTCATCCTCACAGGTTGCACCCAGCCAGAATGCAGGCTGGAACCCTATAGCCATCATTGCACCACCGAATGCTGCTAGCCTTGTTAAAAATCCAAGGATAAGCAACAATCCTGCAGTCAGTTCTACAAACGAAAAGAACGTTATAAATGGTGCCGAAAAAGAGGGATTTTCAAGCGCAAATAATAAAAAGCCCTTGAAAAAGCCTGCATGCGGCAAAAAAGAAACCAATTTATTAAGAACAAATGTTGGAGTACCTACTGCTAATTTACTTGGTGCTAGAACTGCCTTTCTTAAACCACCATCAAAATAGTCCCAACCAACGGCAAATCTTAAAATCCATGTGTATAAAGTTGGAGTTACTATTTTTGTTTGGCCTTCCAGACCACTGAGGTCCATTTCTTTAGTTGCTGTATTTAACATGGTATCTATATAATATAGCTTAAAATTATATAAATATTCCTAATTCTGATATAATATGCTGTAATAAAGATTTTTTTTTAAAATATAGTTAATATTTGAATATTAATGATATTTTATGAATTGAATGTTAATTCGTATATTATTTACCGATATATTTTGCAGGGCATATAAAAGCCAATATTTAAAGGATCATTAATTTCCAGATAGCCTATGGATGTCCAAAATGATAGAAGAGTGAATTAACAGGCAAATGATATACAAATTTAATTATAAACAGTTTGAATAAATATTCCATTTGAAGGGAACACAGAGCCATAAGATAAAGAGGAAAAGATTAATAAAGAAACTGATTTCAGGATATTGCATATGAAAAAGAGAGTAATAAATTTAATAATTATAGTTATTTCACTAATCATCGCTTTTCTGATTATATCGCCATTTGCGCTCTCTCCATTTGAAGAACCGTCCAATAAATTTTTTAAAGTTGATTATAAAACCGGCGGCAAGGAAAAAGTTATATTGATAAGTTGGGCCGGTTGCCCAATCGGTGCCTCACTTTCATGGCCATTATACTTTGTATTGAACCAATCCGGGAATGCCTCTTACTATTACTGGCATTCTGCCCCTGATGATGTTTATCCTGATACGCCCGGGTTAATTTTTACCAATTATACGTCAAGAACAATTAACGCAACTTTTATTTATCTGTATAATGAAACATTAAAAGGAAGCTTCCATAATGGCACTTTTTCCGGCAGCCTCACCTCATTTGGGCTTGAAGAATTGAAATCTGATTTGCCTCCAGCATATTATGAGATGGCAAAAAAATATACAACTGAAGAATGGATATCCAGTGGATATTTCCAAACCAGTTCCGATAGGGTTAGCCCGCACCATATAAATACAATAATAATTATTTCCGGCAAATCTGGCACATATGTATTGAACGGTGACCTGTATTCCCCAGCACTTTTGGGTGGAACTTCTGATTCATATCTTTTAAAAAATGGCAATAATATTTCGTATATAAAAAATGCTGAGGATAAAATAAATAAATATATATCAGAAGCAGCATAACTTATTATTAAAAAATATTTCAATCCATTTCATGGATTAAGTATTCCTGGAACAAACAGATTCGCCTTATTTGCACCAGGCCAAAACATTTCGAATAATTTATGCACTGCACAGCACATTGGCCACATGAACGCCGGACTAATTATGCAATAGCACACTATATTGAAAATAAGGATGCAGATGTGCATGCGAGAGGAACTGTAAACCTCTATTTAGTATAAATAACCTTTGTATCATAGAACATTTCTTATGCAGCCCATTAAAATAACTTTAAGCGTTATTTATTTATGCTTTTCCGATAAATTTATGATGCTTTCTTTAGCGAATAGGTTAAATACATTTTAAACATAACAATTTAATGGTAACCAAAAATTATCATAATGTAATAATTAACGTATATACCGGTGATAATAATGAATGTCGATCCAAACATAACGAAATATGTTATCAAGGCAAAGATAGTAACTGATGGTGTTGTTGAAAAGCCGGATGTTGTTGGTGCAATATTCGGCCAGACTGAAGGCTTGCTTGGTGAGGAATTAGATTTAAGGGACTTACAGAAAAGCGGAAAAATTGGAAGAATCGAAGTAGATATTGATACAAAGAAGGGCAAGACAGATGGCATTGTATTAATTCCTTCTGGCCTTGATCAGGTTGAAAGCTCAATATTAGCTGCCGCTCTAGAAACTATAGATCGTATCGGCCCATGCAAGGCAAAGGTAGACGTAGAAGATGTTGAAGATGTTAGAATTAATAAAAGGGATAAGGTAATTCAGAGGGCTGAAGAGTTATATAAGAAAATGGGAAATAATGGCAAAAGCCTGAGCGAAAGTATAATACAATCAGTCAGAGAAGAAGTAGAAAAGAAAGAAATCCTTTCCTATGGAGAAGAACATTTACCAGCAGGCCCTGCAGTTGGCACATCTGATTCTATAATAGTAGTAGAAGGCCGAAATGATGTTCTGAACCTTTTAAGGTATGGAATAAAAAATACCATCGCAGTTCAGGGCACAAGTGTGCCAAATACAGTAAAGGAACTGTCAAAGGCCAGAACTGTAACACTTTTTGTTGACGGTGACCATGGAGGAGATCTTATAATAAAGGAAATGCTCCAGGTAGCAGACGTCGATTTTATAGCCAGAGCCCCTCCGGGAACAGAAGTAGAGGAGTTAACCTACAAGCAACTGGTAAAAGCCTTAAAATACAAATCACCTGTGACACAGTATCTTGAATCTAGGGGAATGTTAGACGAATTGAAAGAATTTACAGAAAAGAACAACCAGGAGCAGGAAGTCAATTTAAAGATTGAAACCAGCCAGAACAGGGAAGAGAAAGTTAAGGAAAACCCTCCGAAGAAAAGTGAGCCACTTATTAAAGAAGATCAGGAAGAACAGATAGTACAGGAAGTTAACAATCTGGATGATCCTAGATTTATAAGAAATAAACTCAATGAACTTTATGAAAGCAAGGCTGTTGAAATATATGATGTTTCATCCAATCCTATTGCAAGATATCCTGTTTCGGAAGTTGCAGAACTTATGCAGGATATCAAGAACGCTTCAACTATAATAAGTGGAGGAGTTATAACTCAAAGATTAATAGATATTGCATTAAATATAGGTGTAAAGAATATTTATGGCATGAGGATGGGGCATGTAACTAAAAAACCTGAAAATATCAGGGTGGTAACTTGGGAACATATGTAAATTCAAATGAATATCCGGATACTTCATACATAAAAATCCCGACTAATCCGCTGGATCGTGTGATTGGGCAGCCAGAAGCAGTGAGGCTTGCACTTATTGCTTCAAAGCAGAGGCGCAATCTTCTTCTTGTAGGCCCTCCTGGTGTTGGAAAATCCATGATAGCACAGGCCATGTCGTTTTATATCAGCAGGCCCCAGGAAGAAATTCGTGTTGTTCACAATCCTGCATATCCAGAGAGGCCATTTATAGAAGTTCGCACTATAAGCGAAATCGAACGCGAAAGACGGGAAATGAATTCTATAGAGGGAGAAATAATAGATCCAAAGGATGCACCAGATAATGTAGCACAGAGGCTCGGATACAAATGCCCGCACTGTGGATTCTTTTCATCGCCCACCGAAAATGTATGCCCAAACTGCAATAATAGCAAGATTGTTAATAATACTCAGGGCCCTTTTAACGATGTATTCAATGTAATTGGAGTGGCATTTGGCGTTAATAATAATAATGATAGGGTAACACAAACCAGAAAAGTTGGAGACAAGGAACAGATAGTAGTTTATGAGAAATTTGGAGATAAAATCAGAGTACTTGACGAAAAGACGCTGGAAAGAAGGAGGAAGTTAGAAAAGAAAAGCCCGAGCAAGGTAATAGTTCCTATAGATAGAAATCCATTTGTACTGGCCACAGGTGCAAGCGAGACTGAATTGCTTGGTGACGTAAGGCATGACCCATATGGTGGGCATCCACAGCTGGGTACAATGCCATATGAAAGGGTAGTGGCTGGGGCAGTACATTTATCACATGAAGGAGTGCTTTTTATCGACGAAATTACGCATCTTGGCAATCTGCAACGATTCATATTAACTGCAATGCAGGAAAAAAAGTTTCCTATTGTAGGGAGAAACCCACAGAGTGCTGGTGCCAGTGTAAAGGTTGATGATGTCCCCACTGATTTTATTCTTGTAGCTGCATGCAATATACAGGATCTCCAGTATATCCTGAGCCCATTAAGATCAAGAATTGTAGGCAATGGATACGAAGTATTAATGGAAAGTTCCATGCCTGACAATGCAGAAAATAGAATGAAATACCTTCAATTCATAGCACAGGAAATCAATATGGATGGAAAAATACCACATATGGCAATTGATGCAACAGAATTAATAATCAGAGAAGCAAGAAGGAGAGCAATGGAGGAACATAGAACAAATGCGTTGACGCTAAAACTCAGAGAACTAGGTGGCCTTGTGCGCGCTGCTGGAGATATGGCAGTGGAGAAGGGAAATAAACTTATAGAAAAATCTGATGTGAAGGAAGCCCTTGCACTGTATATACCTGTTGAAGAAAAAATAAAGAAGTACTATGGAAGCATGAGCAACGCCATGGGCGATGAGGCTACGGGTTCACAAAAGGGAGAATATTACAATTACTATAACTATTCTGAAGACAGATCTTACCAATAAGATTTAATCCTTTGAGGCGCATTGAATAGTTTTATTGAAAATAAAAATAGGTTGCCAGAGAATATATTTAATGCTTATTTTTATATCAGGCCATTATAATAAATCATAAACAAAGAAAAAAAGTCTCACCACCACAACAATTAATACTTTTATTATTATGGGGTATAAAATGGCCATTTATTTACTATTTATAACCGTATTTGTTGCATTATTTGCAATTATGAATCCTATTGGAGCAGTACCAATACTCATAACACTTACAGATGGATACAGCCAGTTAGAGCGCAAGGAGGTAATACGGCGAAGTGTATACATGGCTGCTGGCATGGTTTTTGGATTTATGTTACTTGGCGTTTATATTTTTGATATACTTGGAATCAGTATTTTTGACTTTGAAATTGCAGGAGGTGCACTTTTATTCAAAGTAGGTTTTGATATGCTTCAGGGCAAAACTTCATCGACAAAGATGACGGCAGCTGAGCAACAGGATTCTGCTGAGAGGGAAGCTATCGCAATTGCACCAATAGGAACTCCATTGCTTGCAGGGCCCGGAACTATTACAACTGCAATCATTTACTTCAATGATGCGGGCTATAATATAGCCTCAAGGCTCACAGTTATTATAGCAGCAGCCGCAGTATTGATTTTGGCATTTATAATACTGAGATATTCAGTAAAGATATTCCAGAAAATTGGAAAAACTGGATCTATTGTAATATCAAGGATTATGGGTTTATTGCTGGCTGCAATCGCAGTTGACCTTATAACAACAGGGATTATTCATATTTTCCTTTAAGTATGTCCAAGATTTTATAATATGCAGATATCGATAGCTGTCCAGGAGCTGTATTATCTTTATAAGAAGCATAGCCAATATCAGAAAGAAGAAAGGCAGATACCAGCCTTAAAAAGGTATTCTCATTGCCCATGGGAATAAAGGCCAGTTTTATTTTGTGTTTATCCTTAAAGGCATAAAGATAGCGAAGGTCATCAAGAAATTTTTTATTATTGCTATACATCAACGCTATTTTATAAATATCTGGAGAAAAGGTTGCCATTTTGCTTATTTTGTTTGCAACACTGTCACTATTAATTCCATGATATGAAAGCATAAGTTTTGAATTCTGGAATAAATCCCTATTAAATTTGTATGAATTTATATCTATATCCACAATAGGAGGATCAAACTCCATTGCGGAACTGTATATGCTTTCCAGTTCATTTTGATTTTGAGAACGGTAAGTGAAGATATAATTAATTTCCGATTTTCTGAAGAATCCAAGAATTGCTTTCAGGCTTTCTATATTATGTTGTTTAAAAAGATCAAACCTTAATTCAAATGATTCTGATACATCCAGTTTTCCTGAATCGAATTCCATTTTCATTTCCTCAAAACTTTGAAAAAAAATTGAGGTGTAAATCTTTGCACTGGAAATCATTATGTATAATGTATAGCTTTTATTTAAAAATTATTTATCTTTCGTTTTATGATAAAGCTTTTTACAGAGAATATTATAACCTGCTATGGATATGATTGAAATTAAAAAAGGATCAAAATATGAAGTTGTTTCTTCCAGCGGAGATGATAAGCCACTTGTTACAGATGGTGAATATATTGGCTATGCCATACTTGGCGAAGAAGGTTCAATGGTTTTCAGGGTAAATATTGATGGCAAAAAAAAATTGAGGTTAATTCCGGTTTCAGCAATATCTTACATTGAATTTGATGAAGAAAATATAATTTCAAAGGATAAGGAAGATGATTCAGGCAAAACAACGTATTTTAATTAAAAATACATTTTTTATCTATTGATATTATAATTTCAATTAAGTTTTATAGAATATATTTTTATATCCTTATGAATTAGAATCGTATGGCTTTTGGCATTGAATCGTTTATTATTGTATATGGCATACTGGTACCAGTATAGCCTGTAACATGATTTCTGCTGGAAAAAGGCAACATTGATTGATCGTGGAAACAATGCATTACATAATATATCTGAGAAGGCCTGAAAAATATTATGTCATAAAACCTACATTATGTGATCCTGATAAGCTTTCATATTACAAGATGGAGGGTAAACCACTTCTGGCTATTGGAAGCCTGGATCTTAAGATAGATAAAAGGCATACAGCAATAGCAAACAATCTTGATAGCCATGCAAGGGAAGATTACATAGATAATTCACTTGAAAAACCCATAGATCGGCTACCAGGAATGTTGTATGCACATATAATATTAACAAGAGTTGGTATATACGATATGCCACCAGATGGATATAATAGATTCACTAGAATCAACAGGCTTCGATCCCCTATATGTTTGCATAGGATTGAGCGGCCATGGATTTAAGCTTCTCACCTGCATAGGAAAAAAGTATGGCGGACATGGCAACTGGCATCGACCCTGAAAAATCATTGTTTGACTGGAATAATTTTTCACTTTCAAGGTTTAAAAATGGAAAAACCATAAAATAAAAGTATTCTGAAATTGATACATATAATGAAAAGGAGCAAGTTGCATAATTAATCTATCCATTTCAATTGGTTGTGTGCATAATTTTGTGCAAATATAGATTCTCTTCTTAGGGTAGAATTATCTATTAAATAACAAGATAAAATACTTCTTCAGGATAACATGCATGCAATGGAATATAGCAATATAAAGATATATAATATGCATATAAGCCATCGGAGGGATTCGATCCCCCGACCTGCTGATTACAAATCAGCCGCTCTACCATGCTGAGCTACGATGGCGTAATCACTGTATTAAAAATTATTATATAAAATTTCTATTTATTCGCAATAAAAAATAAAAAATTTATTCTTCGTGGTTATAGGCTTCCATAACATATTCAGCAAACTGGTCATCTGGATATGCTCCTGGAAATGTTACATCATCGTTTATAACTATATGCGGGACTGCCGATACACCAGCATCTGAAGCTTCTTTATCGAATTCAAGTGATTCAATCATTTCACTTTTGATATTCTTATTCATAAGTGCAAACTTATGTGCTGTTATAACAGCCTTTGGGCAATACTGGCATGTTGGTGTTACATAAACCTTAATTGTAACAGGTTTTTTTATCTGGGATATCAATTCTACTGCTTTTTTAGAAACATCTGCCTCACCTGTGGAAACATTTTCTATATCTTCAATCAGCGAGCCAAATTCGTATCCTGAAGGAATCCCATAATAAATAATTCTTCCATCCTCATCTTCATGTTTGGCAACAATGGTTGCAGGATATTTTTCAACGCCATATTTTTCTACCTTGTCTTTATCATCCTCATATACATATTTAATTACATGTATTTTATCAGACAGGGCTGCAACTTCATCGACAAGTGAAATGGTATCCTTGCAATATTTGCATTCATTGGCATTGGATGTGAAAATAACCATATCTATATCATTTTTTAACTTTTTCTCGAAATCTTCTTTCAGATATTTTGCATCTTCTTCTCTTATCAAACTCATAATAATCCCGTGAGTATTTAATTATTATATTTAAATATTACTGCACATATCTGTATACTACACATATCACAAAATATGTTAATATATGATAAAGCCTTACTAAAAAAATGACATTGAAGCTATATTATACCGATATGTATGGAACGGATTTTGATGCAACTGTCGTTTCTGTTAAAGATAATGAAATTATGCTTGACAAGTCACTATTCTACCCAACAAGCGGTGGACAGCCAAATGATACAGGAATTTTAAGGTCAGGAGATAAAATTTTTAATATTATTGATGTAAAACACGAAGGCGAAGATGTTATTCATATTACAGATGTTCCAGCGGCATTGAAACCCGGTGATGCTGTTCATGGCACGATAAACTGGGATAATAGATATATCCATATGAGATACCACACTGCTGTCCATATTATTGATGGTGTTGTTAATAATGATTACAAAAATGGAATGCTCACTGGAGGCCAGATTTATAATGACCATGCCAGAGTTGATTTCAGCTTTGATTTAATAGATCGGGATTTAATAGATGAAATTATTAAAAGGGCACAGAATATTATTGATTCAGGGAAAAAAGTATTTGAAAGGGAAATGCCATCTGCAGAGGCATTAAAAATTCCAGGCCTATCGAGAACAGAACCAGGCAGAAAGCTTCTGGAACAGCTTGATATGGTGAGGATAATAGAAATAGAAAATTTTGATTTTCAGGCAGATGGCGGCACGCATGTAAAAAATACAGCAGAAGTCGGAAAAATAGAGATATTAAAGGTAGAGAATAAGGGAAAGGGCCATAAAAGATTGAGTTTTAAATTAGATTAATATCAGATTTAATGAAATCTGGCAAAAATGTTTCTTTCGGCAGGTCACTTTCATCTATTGTAATATTATCTCCACGAATGCTGAAATAGGCATTCAGAAATTTCTTTATGTATACATTGTTAATTACGCCCATGGTTCCTATTCGTATTGTTTTATCTGAAAATGTGCCCATTCCCTTGGAGACTATTATGCCCTTTTCCTCAAGTTTTTTAATCATTGTATTGTCATTATTGTAGAAACATACTACTGTATTAGAATATGTATTTTTATCACCGAAAATTTCTATGCCGTTTTTTACAAATACATCCCTTATATAATGTGATGACGCTTCAATACGTTTTATCCTGTTATTAAATCCCTCAGCATCAAGTATTTTTAATGCTGCATTTAAACTGTTGAAAGCTCCGGTTGATGGTGTAAAGGCAGTTTCGTTTTTATCCAGGAATTTTAATGACGTTTTCAGGTCAAGGTAAAATGGAACATTGCTGGATTCAACTGACATGGCATCGTTGTAGGCATCCTCAGAAAGGAATATTATCCCAATTCCAGGAACAGCTGCAATATTTTTCTGGCTTCCTGTAACCATTGCATATATGCCATTCATATCCATTCTGTAACCTGCAAAACCGGATACATCGTCAACAAGCAATCGAGCCCCTTTATTTCTTACAATATTAATAATTTCACTGAGGTCAATAATTGCAGTTCCATTTGATGTTTCGTTGTGTACTAGGAATAGCATATCATAATCTCTTGATTTTATTTCGTTAATCAGCGCCTTTAAATCAAGTTTTTCATAATTAATGGCTTCTACATTGCCTGTTCTCTTCCTGATGGATGCTATTAACCTTTCACCAAAATTCCCATAGCTGATAGAAAGAACACGGCTATCTTGCCGTATAAGTGAAAATACCATGGATTCTACTGCAAGTGTTCCAGAACCTGTAACCATGACAGTCCTGTATGCACCGGAAAATTTATTTAAAATTTCCTCATTTTCTGCAAAAATCTGCCTGAACTGTGAAGATCTGTGGTTTATCACGAGGCTGCCTGCATTTGCAACACTGTAAGGCACCTCAACCGGGCCAGGTATCAAAAGCATTTTTACCACTCATTAATTATATTGTCCGCTGTCATGATTGCTATTCTTTTCTGTGCCTCCTTTGTCTGGGCACCAAGATGTGGCATAATCATAACATTGTGAAGTTTTAACATCTCAAATTCATAGTCTTCCTTTGCTGGTTCATGCCAGAAAACATCGCTGACAAAAGCATAAACATGGCCGTTCTTCAGATATTTTAAAAAGTCCTCGCCATTGATGGCATTTGCCCTGGAGGTATTTACGATTATTACGCCCTTCTTTAATTTAGAGAGTTCTGGATCATTAAGTATATAAGGTGAATCCTTTCTCATAGTTACATTGATTGAAATGACATCAGAATCTGACATCAATTCGTCCAGCGAAACTTTTTTTACATATTCAGGATATTCAACAGGCATTGGATCGTAAGCGATAAATTTCATATTAAATGTTTTAGCGGCCACCGCTATGGCCTTCCCGATTCTGCCAAAGCCAAGTATTCCAAGGGTTTTGCCTTCTAGTTCTATTCCTTTGAGTTTTGTAAAATCATTATTTTTTGTATTGGATATTCCAGCATACAATGACCTTGCACCTATAACCATCATTGCAAGTGTAATTTCAACCACACTTTCAGTGGAGGAGCCTGGGGCGTATACTATTTTTATATGTTTTTCCTCTGCATAATCGGTATCAATATTATCCACGCCAATCCCTGCCCGGGCTATTATTTTTAACTTTTTCCCATTTGATATAACATCCTTTGTTATTTTTGTTCTGCTTCTCACCACAACAACATCATAGTTTTCTATTGTATTAAGAAGCTCTTCCTTAGAAATTTCGGGTTTATAATCAATTTCAAAATTGCCTTTTAATTTTTCGATCAAAATATTATCCACTGGATCACATATCAGTACCTTTCCGTACATAAAAGGTGATGCAATTATTATTAATAACTATTTCTTTGTTCGTTTTTTATTTCTATATCGATAATTTATGATTCAGTATGAATTAATAAATTCAGATATTCTACAATTCTTGCAATTTTATTATACAGATATGAATCAGGCATTTCCAAATATGAAAAGGTAAAAACTATTTATATTATTCATAATTT
>JAVYST010000007.1:0-45074 GCA_038729085.1 Ferroplasma sp.
TGATGGAAGCACTGGGATTTGAACCCAGATCTAAGGGTCTCTTCCATGTTTCATTGTTCCAGTCACTCATCATTCAATCAGAAGACCGTTAGTTAATCATAAACTGACTGGAGCCCTCTAGGATACCTGACTACCCCATGCTTCCTGAAACTATATTATTTTTTAATATAAATATCTATAGCTATAATCTGGTAATGTAGCTTAACATTATTCCTGTTATTTGAAATTTACAGGAGTTCTGAACTGGCAATAATTCATATGTGTTATAAAACGGTTTTAAAATTTTATAAAAAACTGTTTTTAAATATAATATACAAAAACTTTACCTCGATATTATAAAAATAATTATAGCTCGAATTCTGATTTATAATATATAAGCAGTTAAATACAATAAAACTGAACTTATTTGCATTAAATTAGCAACTGCAAACATTTTATTGCTTGCTAGCTCTTCTTGCCCTCTTTAACCTTCTTATCTTTTTCTTTCTCCATTTCCAACGCATGTTTCCTCTTTTCTTCCAGTCTCTTGAACTTCGTTTCAATATGTCACCTCAAATACAAATGTATGTTTGGTATTATTTTTTAATATAAATACCTATTTTATTAATTTGTTTGGATAGAATGTAATAGGGCACTAATTAACCATTTAGGGATGAAAATGTTCATGTTTTAACTTTTTTATCATACATTCATGCATATTCAGGCTGGGCAATAAGGCTGTATTGAAATAACTTTATATATACAAAAAACATTATTAATTATGAATGTTTTAGTTTCATACGACGGTTCTGATGGTGCAAAGGATGCATTAAAGTTCGCAATAAATTTGAAATGCAATGTTGAGAAGTATTATATTGCATATGTTATACCTACAATAGTTGGAATCAGTGCAAGTTTTGATTCATATATTCCAGAATCAGTATATGAAGGGCAGGATAAAACTGCAAATGAAATTCTTGAAAAAGCAAAGAAAGTTCTTGAAACTGCCGGTGTAAAATATGAACTTCTAAAAATGAATTCTAATGGAGAAGAAATCTCAAAGATTATCCTGGTGACTGCAAAGGAAAAAGGTATAGATCTAATAATTTCTGGAACAAGGAAACTCCACGGAATCAGCAAACTTATACTTGGATCAGTCAGTTCAGGGATAGTTGCACATTCAGAAATACCGGTCATGGTTGTACCTCCAAAATAATATATTTTTATGCCATATTTTAACAATAAAAGAAATTATTTAAATAGCTTTTTAAAATAGAGGTTTAATGGGAAGCATAAGACCGTCTAATATAAAAAGAATTTCAGAAGAATTGGTAGAAAATAATAAGGATACATTCAATGAGGATTTTCATCATAATAAGGAAATGCTAGCACAATTTTTGGATAAGTCAGTTGCAAAGAAAACTGTAAATGCCATAGCTGGATATATAACCAGATATATACTTAAAAAGAAATCCAAGGAAAAGAATGAGTTAGAACAGCTCGGCCTGGCATAATTCTATTTTTCTTCGGGCATTTTTTCCTTTCGCCATCTATCCATTCCGCCTTCAAGGTGGTAAATTTCTTTAAATCCCATTCTTGCCAATCTGTTTGCTGCAGCCCTGCTTCTGTGGCCTGTCTTGCATATCAATATTATCTGGGAATTTAACCCAAATTTTTCAATAATTTCTTTTTCCCTTCCAAGTTTATAATGTGATGCTCCTGCAATATGGCCATGCCGGTATTCAAAGCCTGTACGGACATCAACAAGTGGATATTTCCCTTTCATTTCCATAACCTGTTCTGGAGTCAGGTTCTTTAATTCGTCTGGCTGTTTGAAATAATCTGATCCCCTGAAATAATTTTTTAATGGCATATTTACCTCAATAAATCATTGCCAACATATATTCCAACAAATATAGGCGCTTCATTAATTATCCACTTTCTTGCTATTACCTCTCTGAGTTTTTCTGTTACATGTGACCATGCGCTGAGGTCATCCATTTCATACAGGACAACAAATTCCTGATCGCCAAGGCCAAATGAATATGTTGTGTATGATAGTATGCCAGGGCTTTCCTTATCGCCTCTTGCAACGCCTATATGGCCAGCCAGAATTTTCTTTCTTTCTTCATAGTTGATAAGATACCACTCTCTATCCTTACTCATTGGGTATGCTACAAAATATTTCCGCGGTTCAGCTTTCAATGTGTCCTCAAGGCTGTTGCTCGTATTGACATATGGTGAATGCTCATAAAGTGAAAACATGCTATAGGTAGATTTTCCATATATCCCAAAAACAGTATTCAATCCCTCCTTCAATTTTTCTAAATTTTCTGGCAATTCAGAAGCTGCCCAGAATAATATGTCATTATCATGCCTGATTGATTTATAATATTTTATGCTGATTAAATTTTTTCTGTAATTTTCGATGAATTCCATAAGGGTTTCATTCATGTTATTTTTATCGTAATCGCTCATTGACCAGAATTTTCCATTTAATTTATATGCGAGTACATATGTATATATTGTCATAGAATCATATAATAATTCTATTCATAGATATAATATTTACTCAGTCAAGTGTTTTCTGGCTGGTATTTGTTACTGTATACTTTTTAATGTCATATACGTTGTAAATTATATAATCAATAAGCCTGCCTAACAAAATCTTGTCCACATCTACAGGCTCAATCATCTGGCTTGTCTGTGGTATTCTTATGTTGGCTTCCATAAGTTTCTTTACATATTCATTTCTCAATTGCGAATTTATAGTGCGTATATTCTTTGCCGGGACGTTTACATTGCATTTTTCAAGTTCCCTTGTGAATACAGGGCGTTCCAGCAGATGGTATAACACAATAAGTGAATTGTAGCCTGCATTTGCCTCATCCATTTTTCGCATGCAGGATCCAACTATGCTGTAAATGTCTTTCTTTTCATCACTTGAAAAAGAGAATATTCTTGCCGGCTTTATTTCCTTTTCCTTTAAAATCCCAAGTTCAACCATCGCATTTAAATAGCCTGTAAGCACGAGCCTGTGGATATTTATGCCTTTTTCCTCAAGGGACTTCTGAATTCCAGTAATTGATTTTTCATCGCCGTCGATTTCGTCAAGTATTAATTTATATTTTTTTGTTTCATTAAAGTTTTCAATCATAGATTTCCCCCATAACGTATTTAATCAATCCATCCGAATATTTGATAGATTCCTGGCATATCTCAGCTGCACTGCCTGTAAAGTTCTCAGGTTTCATGGCATCATCAAACTGCTTCTGATTGATAAATTTCAGAATTCCGCATGCAATAAGTGAATCCTTAAAGGATATATTTTTGCTATATGCCTGCATTGAGGCTTTTCGTACAAATTCATGGGCTTCCTGCCTCGGAACTCCATTAACAGTAAGTGATACTGTAACACTTTCTGACATTATAAATTGATCATTGTTTACCTTTTCCATAATAGCATTGCGGTTTATATAAAGATGTGAAAATACCTCAATTGATTTATTAAGCACATCATCTATCAATATTGATGCATAGGGCAATGTAAACCTTTCAAGCGCACTGTTTGTAAGGTCCCGTTCATGCCACTGCACAGCCGCCTCATACTCCGGTATAATGAATGATCTGGCAAGCCGTGAAAGGCTTACTATATTTTCAGAGACAATTGGGTTCCTCTTAGATGGCATTGAGCTGGACCCTACCTGATTTTTTTCATCAAAGAACTCTGATAGTTCATTAATCTCCGGCCTCTGAAGATTTCTGATCTCGGTTGCAAATTTTTCAAGTGAGGTTGCTATATTGTTTATAATAGAAAGATATTCTATATAGCGATCCCTGCCAACAATCTGTGTTGCAGCTATTTCATGTGTAATTCCCAGAATATCGCATGTTTTTTCCTGTATTTGAAGTGCTTTGTTTCCAAGTGCAGCTCCTGTTCCAACCGGGCCAAGGATCTTGCCAGCAATAATCCTCTTCTTTGCTTCCTGCAGGCGTTCAATGTGCCGCCCAATTTCAAGCAGGTAAACGGAGAATTTTAAACCCAGTGTGATTGGTGATGCATGCTGGCCGTGGGTGCGCCCAACCATTATTGTATTTTCATTTTCTTTAACCAGTTTCATAATCACATTGCTGAGGCTTACAAGGTCCGATATGATGAGGTTTATTGCCCTTTTCAACTGTACAGCAGTTGCAGAGTCATTTATATCATTTGATGTGGCACCAAAATGGACATAATTTTTTCCCTCATTGCATTTTTCAGTAAGGGCTTCAATTATTGCCATTACATCATGGTTTATCTCATGTTCAATTTCTTTGACTCTTGCCAATTTTACGTTTCCACTTTCAACAGTCCTGCTTATATCAAGATAGGCATTTTCTGGAATAATATGAAAATAAGCTTCTGCCTGGGCCAGTGCGCTCTCAACATCGAGCATAATATCAAGCCTTGTTTCCTCAGAAAATATGCTTTTCATTTCCTTTCTGCCATACCTGTAATCCAGTGGTGAAACTATCATATAAGATTATTGCAATTAGTTTAAAGTTTTTTTCTTATTTGCCCGAATTCAATTTTTTAAGTAGCACTGTTACCATGGCCAGTATTATTCCAGCACCCAGGAGGGCTGCTCCTCCCGCGGCCACATATGATGCATTTGTTACATCTGAAAATTCACTGGCTGTGGCAAAATTATAATTCATTGATGGCTTTGATGATGATACTGAAACGTATATGTATTTCCCGGCAAGATTGGAGTAATATGGTTCACCATCTATAGATTTGGTGGGATTTACACTGTATTTTCCAATATTTGTTGAGTTCAATTCAGTATAATTTGATTTAAAAGAGGAATAAGGCATAAGTCCGGATGTATTATCCGATGAAACAATTAAAAGGGCATCCTTGCTGGTAAAATTGAATTCGTGTGAAATATATAAATCTTTAGAATAATGGGATACATAAGTGCTTGAAGGCTCTTCTTCTATTACTGCAGCTCCAGCAGCTGCCAGAATAATGCCTGCTATTATTAAAATTAAGCCTATCTTGACCTTAGTGTTAAGCATTGGATAGTTATTTAAAAGCTTTATTTAAGTGTTCTTAAATAATATTGCTTCAACTATTATATACATTATAAAGAAATATCTATTTTCCCATCCCTGATTTCGCTGATAATTTTATCTCTTCTCTGATAAACCTCCTCCTTGGAAAGGCCACACTCAAAAATTTCCATATAAACTTCATAATTGTCAGCTTCAGGATCTATTTTGCCGGAATAAATGCGAACTGAACCGCAGGCCTTCTCTTTATCATAATTTAACCTGTAACTCAATTCGACGCTTATCTTATCCTCCTCTAAATATTTTAATTCATGTATATAATCTGACATATTACATACTAAAAGAATGGAACATATAAATCTTTTCTGTCCCTTCTCCTGCAAATTTAGATATATTTATCCAGCCCTGTTTCCCATAACTTCCTGAATACAGATATATCGCCATCTATTATATTCAATCCATCATTCCTGATTCTTATTCTTCCATTTACGGTACTGCCTAAATAATTTATATTGATGCCGGCAAAATTTTTTTTGAACTTTTCCTCATTTTCTTTTTTGACTTCTATAATAATGCCATTTCCAAGCTCTGAGAACAGTTTTTCATTCAATCTTCCGGGCAGTCCTGATATATCTGCGTCTGCACCATATGGGCTGCCAAATGACATTTCCATCAATGTGAGCAGCAATCCTCCTGATGAGATGTCGTGCATTGATTCTATTATATTTCTTGAATCCGAAATTTTGTCCTTTAATTCGATCAATTCCTCTATTCGGGCTTCAGGCAGAGAATGATGTGCAATTCCCATCATATATGCATAGTGGCTGCCAGCAAGCGAGCATTCCACTGTGCCTGCAAGGAAAATAGAATTTCCAGGAGCTTTAAATTCTACTGTCCTAATTTCCTTTATATCATCAATAATGCCCAGCTGGAGTATATTTGGCGTGGGTTTTATTTCATCTTTTAATTCATTGTAAAAGCTGACATTGCCAGAAACAAGCGGAATGCCTGCCATGGCAGAAAAATCTGAAATTGCCCGGGCTGTTTCAATAAACCTGTACATCGTTTCCGGCACTTCAGGATTGCCAAAGTTCAGTGCATCTATTATTGAATGCGGCTTTCCTCCTGAGCAGAGTATATTCCTGTATCCTTCAGAGAGAACATGCATCGTGCCATTGTAAGCATCAATTGCTACCATGTCTGGCCTGGATCCAGATGTAATGCAAAGTCCCATATCTGAATCCTCAACAGGCTTTACCACTGCAGCATCTGAGTGTGTTTCCATATTTGGCATGCCTGTGAATGGCTTTAAAACTGTACTTCCCCTAACTGTAAAATCATACTGCCTTACAATATTGAACCTTGAGCACAGTTCCGGGCTTGATATAAAATTTTTTATGAATTCTTTATAATTCTCTGGTTCCTTATCAAGTACTATTTCATGATTCTTTTCTGGTTTTCTGTAGTTTCTTGCATAGACTGGCCCGCTGGTAAGGAACGAAAGCTCCATATCAAGTATTTTTTTTCCATGGTAATTTATAACAAGGTTTTCACTTTTTACTGTAGTTCCAATGACAGAATATTCAATGCCCCACATTTTCATTATTGCACCAAATTTTTCTAAGTTGGCCTGATCAATTGCAAGCAACATGCGTTCCTGCGACTCACTTACCCATATTTCCCATGGTTCCATTTTTGTATCCTTTAATAATACTGTGCCAAGATCAATTATTCCAGACATTCCGCCAGCAAAAAGCAGTTCACTCACAGCGCTTGACAGTCCACCTCCGCCCAGGTCTTTCATTCCGTCAATAATTTTTTCCTCATTTGCATCAAGTATTGCATGTATTAATGGCTCTTTTATAATAGGATTTCCAAGTTGTACGGCATTTCTGTTCTCTTCATCTTCCTCATTGAGTATTTTTGAAGCAAAATTCACGCCATGAATTCCATCCCTGCCGGTTCTTCCACCACATACTATCAATAAATCGCCTGCCTTGCTTATCCTGCTTCTTACTACATGGTCCTTTTCAATTATGCCAATGCATCCAGCATTGACAAGTGGAATGCTATTATAGCATTCATTAAAGTCAACAGAGCCTGCAACAGTGGGAATCCCTACCCGGTTCCCGTAATCTCTTATGCCGGCAACAACCCTGTTTATGATAAAGCGTTCTGTTAAATTTCCATCTGTGTTTTCTGGATCTCCAAAATAAAGTGAATCAACAAGGGCGATAGGCTTTGCACCCATGCACAGTACATCCCTTATTATTCCGCCAACACCAGTGGCTGCACCACCATAGGGTTCCACTGCACTGGGGTGGTTATGGCTTTCCATTTTAACAACATATGCATATTTATCATTAAAAGAAATAACTCCAGCATCATCTTCCATTGTCAGAATAGTATATTCGCTTTTAAGGCCGGAAAAATACTTTTTCAGATAAAGTTTTGAGGATTTATAGCAGGAATGTTCACTCCATGCCTGGGCAATAGCCTGCATTTCAATATCTGTCGGGTTTCTTTCAAGCCTTTTAAAATAATTTTTCAGCATGATTATTTCATCATAAGTGAGGCCAAGCCCATTTGCAGTTTTTCTTAAATCCTCATGGTTATAATTTAATATATCATACATTTCTATTCACTTATTTCTTCAATTTTGTATTCCTGTATAACAGGATTTGTAAGAAGCTTTTCAGTAATTTCTTTTATTTCATTCATAGAATCCTCTCTGCCCAGCGAAGTATCAAACTCATATACTTTATATGAACTTACATGGTCGATGCCAGAATAGCCAACCAGTTCCAGATTCCTCTTAATGCTCATTGCCTCAGGATCCTCCACATTAGGCAGGTATTTTATCTGAACCCTAATCTTCATAATTCCATATTTATACTTGCAAATTAAATTTATCTATTGATTCTCTGATGCATCTATTGCATATATAAAATGCAGGAAAAATTTAATACCCTTATTGCCTTTAAAGCCTTATGGCCAGACAGGATATAGCAAGAGCCCAAAAATTATTTCATTTCAGGATGATTACTTTCTCACTCTCACTGATATTAATTGTATTATTTTTCATATTTACATACTATTCATTAAATTTCGGATACGCTGTACACCATGCAAGAATATTTTTCATGGGTTTTTCAATTCTGGTAATCGCATCTATTGCTACTGCAGTTGAAACAATTATAATCACCAGGACTTCTATATCACTGTATTCAGGAAAAGAATTCAATATGCTAACACCGCAACAGATAGCAGCCGTAATCCAGAAATTGAAGGAAAAAAATTAATTTACCTGTTTTTATGCAAAAGCCATATATGAATGGTTTTCGCTATCTGGATCATTGGCCTGATAAGCAACTGGCTGCTTCCCAATATAAATAGGTAGACGCCAAGCGTTGAATACTTTGACTCGCTTGGCAGAAAAAATATACTGCCTATAACAAATTCAAGCCCTACCATTATATCATTTGCAATGGCAAGCCAGTAATAGAAACGTTTTATCCTTTTTTCCCGCATGGCCTTATATGAATAGCGGCTCAATGCATGATTAACATCACTGTCGTTAAGGAAGGAATTAAGATGTTCAATCATAACTGCTAACATATCATTTTCAAGAAGGTTTTTTATTCCCATTACAAATTCATTGCTGTTATTTTCTATTGATTGGTGCATGCTGTTATTATTGTAAGAACCATCGCGCAGTATTATAATTAATTCTACAAACCAGTCTTTGCCGAGGAAACCTTTGAATTTTTCCATATTCAGGTCATTCTTTTCAATCCTATCCATAAAATAATTAGAAAATGCATTTGAATAGTAAAAATCTACATAATTTATAATCGGGAAAGAAGCACGGCCTGCCTCTATCTCTTCGTTATTATTCTGCTCAAGCGAATCCATTAAAAACTGTGCCAATTTTCTGTCAAGGTACATGATTTCCATCAAACCTGTAACAAGCTTATTATTGCTAAAGAATGTTATAAACTTTTTAAAAATATCCTCCTTTTCATCATCAGAAATATCATGATGTATGTTCTTTACATTAATTATTTCTATGCCATTTTCATCTCCATATGTACTGATGACC
Organism: Ferroplasma sp.; assembly: GCA_038729085.1. GTDB lineage: Archaea > Thermoplasmatota > Thermoplasmata > Thermoplasmatales > Thermoplasmataceae > Ferroplasma. Next base: position 9,137 of record JAVYST010000007.1, read on the forward strand.
CTGTTTTGCCTTAGCTCTTCAAAAATACCAGGACCAAAAAGGCTTGCAGTAACTGGCTTAATATCCTTCCATTTCAGGTTAAAGCAATATGGGCTCTTTTTAATGGCATAAAGGAAATATAAAGATTCTTGAATACCATCTGCCATAGCACTGCATTATTTAATGCCTAAAATAATTAACTTTAAATTGCACTTATAATATCTTTAAGTGCTGCATATGGATTATTGCACTGTTCTACAACGGTGCCGGTAACTATTATATCGGCACCAGCATCAATAACGGCTTTAGCTTTTTCGTAGTCTTTTATGCCGCCGCCAACTACCAGTGGAATGCTGATATTATTCTTTAACCTCCTTATCACTCTTTCTCCAACCGGTGCACTTGCACCAGAACCCGCTTCAAGGTATAAAAGCTTAAATCCAAAAAATTGGGCTGTCAGGCCAAAGGAAAGTGCTGTCTGATCATCATCCCTTTTTATAAGGTTAGCGTTGCCAACCCTGCCTACTGTCATGCCGGGCTCAAAAACGAGATATCCCATTGGTATTGTTTCTATTCCAATATCCTGAAGCCCAATTGCTGACCTGTATTGATGGCCTATAATATAATCTATATTTGATGAATTCATTAACATCATAAAATAAATTGCATCAGCATATTTGCTTATCATGCTCCGGGACCCCGGGAAAATTATAATTTTTCTGTCGACAACATTTTTAATCTTTAAAATTGTTTTGTCCATAAGCTTCATGTCTATATCTGTAGAACCACCTATCAATAGAAAATCTGTGCCTGCATTATCTGCTTTGATTGCTAATTGGGCTGCCCTTTCACAATCCTGTGCCGCAGGGTCTATTAATGTCATGTGAACTTTTTTGTGTTTTAAAGTTTCCATGATAGATTTATAAACATTCACTTTTTCACCTTTTGTCAGACCAATGTGGTTATAAGAAACTTACATATAAACTTCTCTAAATTATCTATTTTTGTTCTTATAACAATATTTTTAGAACAGGTAATTTTAAAAAACAATGTTTATTTAATTCAAAGTAATATAGATTAGATGAGAGATTTTTCCAGCAAATATTTTAATTGCACAGATCGAGAAAGGGCAATATTTGAAGCAGGAATAAAGCTGGGAGCTATATTTCATCAGTACACCGGCATTCCAGTAAGCAGTGAAAACGTTGAAGCCATTCAGAAGGCAATAGAATCGGCAGTTCAGATACAGCCATTTGTAGAACACATATCAGTATCAATAGATGTCACGAAAATGGAGGGCACCGCATTTCATTATTCCACGCTATCAGGTGAAATGATTGATGCGATATTAACAATAAATTACAACGGGAGCCGTGTACATGCAAGAATGAAGTATATTGAGGAATTAAACTATCCTCTCATGTATCTGGAGGAATAAGAATGGCAATTAAGGTAGGAATAACAGGACCCATGGGATCAATAAAAAGTGAAGCGTTAAACAAAGTAATGGAAATGTTGCAGAACAGCGGCATGATCATTCAGGGAACTATTGTTTCCGAAAAATATGAACATGGTAGAGTAACAGCATATAGCATAAGTGATATATTAACAAAAAGAAGAGTAGAATTCGCACGTATTGATCTTGTTTCAAGGGTTAAAATAGATAAATTGGGCGTGGATACCAAACCATTGGAAAATCTTCTTGTTCCTTCACTTCAGAAGGCAAGGGAAGAGGCAGATGTTATAGTTATTGATGAGCTTGGAAAGGTCGAAAACGCATCAAAAACAATAAAAAATGAAATAGAATTGACAATGAAATCTGATAAGCTCATAATAGTCACATTACATAAAAAATCAAGGAACCCTGTTCTTCAGGAATTCAGAGGATACGAAAGCGTAAGGGTATTCGACATAACACCGATTAATAAGAATATACTTCCTTTTAAAATAGTAAAGGTATTGAATGGAGAGGAAGAATCAATATAATATTATATCCGAGGGTGAAATTTCAATAGAGGCACCCGATATCTATTTTACCAGGGGACCGGGAAGCAGAACTGCTGGATTTTACAATATGGACCAGAAATTGAACAGAGACATTACCATTTCATTTTTAAAGGCGGTAAAACCCAAACTGGCACTTGATGCTTTTGGCGGCACCGGAATAAGGGGCCTTAGAATTGAAAAGGAAGCAGGAGTAAGAACTGTAATTTCAGAATTGAATAAAAAATCCTTTCAGTATATAGAAGAGAATAAAGCACTGAACGGATCTAATGCAGAAATATACAGAAAAAGCTTCCAGGCCGTACTTAATGATTATCTTTTTGACTATATCGATATAGATCCATATGGCTCAGTTCTTCCTTACCTTGATGATACCATTATGAATTTAAGGAACCGGGGATATTTTGGAGTTACTGCAACCGACCTGACGGCACTTACTGGTTCGATGCCTGTAAAAACTAAAAGGCGCTACAATGCAAGAATAATCAACGATACTTTCAGGCATGAATCTGGAATCAGGCTATTGATTTCCGCTGTTGTCCAGAGGGCTGCTGCAATGGATATAGCCGCAATGCCAATGCTTTCACTGTGGCATTCCCATTACTACCGTGTTATATTCAGAATACAGCGATCCGCATCAATGGCTGACAATCAGCTTGAAAATATTGGTTTATACAACAGGAATATTTCCATGGATCCATTATGCAATAATTATAATGAGGGGCCATTATGGCTTGGCAAATTGAATTCCTATGGAATAAATAATTTAAAACTGGTGGATAATCCCGACAAACTTCTGTTAAAATACATGGAACGCATGGCCAATGATGATTTATCACTGTATTTTATGGATCTGGCAGAAACAGCACAGCTACGCGGCAGAGATTCCATATCGATAAATTCCTCAATCAAACTTCTGGAGGAATCAGGGATAAAAGCAGGAAGGACCCAGTTTTCAGAAACTGGAATTAAGGTCGATGGCGCCATTCAGGATGCTATAAAGATACTTTACTGAAAATACCAGAAAATTCTGGGCTTTATTTATAAATATCAATTATGCCCGAGGCTTTCCTCTTTCTCAATTACAAATTGGTGTATATCTATATTTGAATCAGAAAGAACTGTAATCAATGCAGTTTCAAAATCAATAAACTGCATCCCGGAAAGCAATTTTCTGGCATTTATAATAGCTTCTTTCTTGGTTAATTTGCCGGACGCAGAAGCAGTCTCAAGCAACCGGTCGGCCAGTGGCTTTTCACTTGAATCAGAGAATAATATATCCAGATCTACATTAAAATCCAGTGGAACTATTACGCCGTCTGTGCTGAAATTCGGCAGATATTTTTCATCTTTTATAATGAGCAGCTGGTTCTTAATGCACTGGCTTAAAAACTTATCTATTGCATCGGGTGGCATTAAAGCCCTTTTATATGATAATACCGTTATAAAATCATTTTTCGAGTAGCCATCTATTTTTTTGGTGGCCACTATTGCTATAAGTTTTCTTGCCATGTCCCTGTCCATAAAAGTGTATTAAAAATTAATTAATAATCCTTGTGTATCATCTCTTTTTGTATATCTTCAATTACAGAATCTATCAGAGAATTTAATGCAGCTTCATCTTTTCCGGATGCAGATATCTCAAGTTCAACCCATGGTTTTCCTTCTCTGCTCAGCTTTGGATGGCTCTTTATATATACTCTGTCTCCATATGTTTTCATCATTTTTGCAATAACCGGTGCAAGGAGGCTTTCAAGAGTATTTTCCAGTTCAAATGTTCTGTCTATATAGTGAAAATCCTTAATCCTTATGCGGTTAATTGTTCCATCCATTATGCTTTCAACTTCCCGTGGAACACCTGGCAAAATTATATACGTTTTTCCAGCTATTTTAATAAAAATTCCAGGGGCAACGCCCGCATTATTTGCCAGTGGCTCTGCGTTCTCTGGGATTATGCCCATTTTTTTTCTCTCTGGAGTAATTGTTCCAACTTTCGCTATAATCATTTTCATTGCCATTTCATTGTCCACCATTTTTAAGTTAAATGCCCGGGAAAACCCCTCCAGGGTAATATCATCAAAAGTTGGGCCAAGGCCTCCGGATGATATGACAAGATCTGCACTGGATGAAGCCTCACGGAATGCTCTGGATATAGCATCTATATCATCACGTATAATAATGCCTTCTATAACCTCATAACCAGAAAATGTCAGCATTCTGGCGATAAACGAAAAATTTGTGTTGACCGTCCTGCCGCTTAAAATTTCGTTTCCGACCGTAATAATTATTGCTTTCATATATTTTATATCTATTTATTCTATAAAAATAACACAGTTTTGGAATTGATCAATGGGCATGGATTCAGCCAATGCCATGGAATAACCAGCAACGCCGAACAGTAATGGTTAAAATTCTATATCATGATGAACTAAGGCAAATTCTGTATTAAATGTCTTTAAATATAGAATCATATATGTTTTTCTCTTTATTCATAGCGTTTTTATTCTCTGCCAGCGTTCGTATTTTTCGTTTGTCCAGGCACCACTGGTTTATTCTCCATGATTTGCCCCTTACTATGTTTATTTCTTCCCTGAATGTTGTCAATATGCCATACTCCTCAAGGTTATAAAAAACATCACGTTCCGGGGAAGATAAAACATTATCAAGAACATAGTCTTCATAACCAAAAAAAGATAGGATAAAGTCGCAGAGTTCTTCAGAAGCCTTTTCTGGCATCCCCTTATTGCCATAAATGTTTTCTATAGCTTTTAATAACTCTAACCTTTCGACAGTCATTTTTTACTATTAATTACATGTTATTAAATTTTTTTAAATTTTTTTAAAAAATCCAATATCCTTCCTATATTATCGCTTCCAGTTCAGTATTTTCAAATGCATCAATTCTCACATTTCCTCTTGAAGGTATCACTGTTCCGCATTCATATTTAAACGCATCGCCAGATTGCATATACCCTGATCCAGAATTAATTTTTATTATACTATCAATATTTATATTCAGGCTTTCGCCTGCTTTGATATAATAATCAAAGATCTTCTTATTTTCATAGGAATATATGGTTTTGATATAGCCAAATGGAGTATCGTCTCTTCCTTTATAAGCAGCCCTGATAGTATTAAGATCTTTCTCACTATCTATTCCAATCCATGTAGCGTTTTCTGTATAAACACCTATTTCATTGTTTTTTACCAGGTATGGAAAAGCAGTTTTTTCTATTTCAGTATCCATATATTTTCGGGTGAATGCATCAAATATTCTTGGTTTTATATAATAAATTCCTGCATTGATGTAATATTTCAACATAGGTTTCTCTCTAAAACTATCTACTTTATCACCAGAAAATTCCACAATTCCATAGGGGCTTCTCATCATTGTGATATACATGGTCATTCCATATTTTTTATTTTTTGAAATTTCCACAAAATTCTTAAAATTAATATCTGAAACGGTATCGCCATTTCGGACAATAACATCCTCATTTATGTTTTTTATGAGGTTTGAAATCGAATAAAGAGTGCCCATGGGTTTTTCTTCCCTTAAAAAATGAAGATTAATATCCCTGTAATTTTTATACCTTTCCTCAATCTTTTCACTCAGGTAACCTGATAATATATATACATCCTTTATACCAATATTTTTAAAATCAAAAAGCTGCCGATCCATTATTGTATAATTTTCCCGTATCTCTACAAGTGCTTTTGGTATACTGTCTGTAAGCGGTTTCAAACGCTTGCCATAACCTCCTGCCAGAATAGCCCCTATCATAGTGGGATATCGTTACCTCTTTATAAAATTTTTTTGCCCAAAATTATAACCTTAAAATACATTTAAGCAATATACATCAGCCCGTGTGGGGTAATCTGGATATCCTAAAGGCCTGCGGAGCCTTGGATTCGGGTCCAAATCCCGGCGCGGGCGCATTTTTAAATTCAGGCACATAGCAAAAAATATTTAGAAAATTGCTGTATTTATCAAAATAGGATGGAAAACACGTATCTACAGAAAAATTTGATTAAACTGCCTGGACTGCAGATAAAATTATATTTATAATAAAAATTATGTAAATTTATTAAGTATATAAAAAAAGAACACTATTTATTGCAATTTTGCCTAAAATAAATATGTTTAAATAAGCGTTATTTATTAGTAATAGTCCGAAAGGATTAAAGGAAGTAATAGTATGGATGAAATAACCAAAATTAAGGATTTAACACCTTCATCAAGACGTGTAAACGTTGTTGGGAAGATAATAACATTAGGTGAGCCAAAAGAGATAAGGACCAGATTTGGTGAGGATAAATCTGTTTCAGAGGTTACAGTTGCCGATGATACAGGAAAGATAATCCTGACCTTATGGGATGACCAGACCAAGGATATAAGGGATGGAGAAATTCTAAAAATTGACAATGGATACATTTCATTGCTGAGAGGCCACATGAGATTGAATGTCGGCAAATATGGATCGATGTCAGAATCAGATGATGAATTTGAACCAAATGTTGAATTAGACATGAGTGAAAAGGAATACGAATCCCAGTACAACAATTATAACAACTCAGGCAATAATAGATACGGAAACCGTGGCAATAACAACCGTGGAAACGGCGGTCATAGCTATGGCGGAAGAAGAGATAGTTATAATAGAGACAACGATAACGAAGATTAAATTTTTTATTTTATTTTTTTCTGCATTTTATACATTTCAATAATTTCAGCTGTTGATGTTGCGCTTTCAGGATCTTTGTCAGTACGTATTTTAATGAGCCGTGGGAATCTAAGGGCAAGGCCTGAGCCATTTTCTACTTTTCCAAATGCACATGTGTGTATCGGGCTGACAGTAATTTCTGCACCCTGAATCTCCATCACCATCTTTGGATAGATCCATATGTCCGGCACCATATTTGATTCAACTCTTGCCGGCTTATTTGCAATTTTAAGATCTGAAAGCATATCTGGAAGCGAGAAAAGCATTTCATCAGAGAAACCTGTGCCAAGTTTTGTAAACGTTTCAAATGAATCATTTTCCTCGTTGTAGCATGCCATTAGCAATGCACCATATGCACCTGCCCTGCGCCCATGCCCATTGAACGCCCCAACCACAACAAGGTCCATTGAATCGGCCAATTCTTTCTGGTAATCTCTTTTAAATTTAATCCACAGCCACCCTCTTGCACCGGCCTGGTACTGTGACATGCTGGAAATATTTTTGGCTACAATGCCTTCACACCCGTCTTCAATGCTTTTTTCAAAGAATTTATTGATTTCTTTTTCGTCATCACTTATTATTCTTGTTGCAAGCTTGAAATATTCGTTTTCTTTAAAATTTTCTTCCAGTATTTTTCTTCTTTCCATGTACGCAAGATTAACAAGTGATTTTCCATTGAGTTCAAGTATATCGAAAATAAACATGACAATGGGTATTTCAACAGTCTTTTCATCTAAACCATATTTTCTTCCACGGCGCTGTGAAACAACCTGAAAAGGGAAAAGTTCACCAGTTTCAGGATTATATGGTACTGATTCGCCATCAATTATTATGGACTCAAATTTAAAATTCTCCCTGAAATTTTTGGCGATATCTGGAAAATTTTCTGTTGTCTCTTCGAGACCACGTGAGAAAATTTTTATCTTATCTCCCTTTTTATGCAATTCTGTCCTCAATCCATCATATTTATATTCATATGCGGCCTGGCCACCCATTTTTTCTTTTATGTCATTCAGTGTCCTGAGCCTTTCAGCAAGCATAACCTTGAATGGAATTAGAGGTTCTGGCCCGGTCTCTTTTATTTTTTCAATATCCCCATTTTTTAACAGCATGGCTATGTAGCCGATATCTGGATGAAAATTGTAAGCATTTTCGATATCCTTGCTATATTTTTTTTCTGAAAAAGCAAGCACAAGGGAATCCATTATTGTGGAATCGGCAACTCCAAGGCGCAATTTTCCACTTATTATTCGTGTTATGTACCTTATATCTTCTGGTGTTGAGTTTACGAGAAGGTTAATATAAATATCCATCTTGTCTTTTACACTGCCATGGCCTGATGATGTTGCAAGTTTCATCAACTGCGAATATACATAATTGACAGTTAAATCTTCATTAAAAAGCGGCCTCTGCTGGATATTCTGGCTTATTTCCATTGCGGTAGTCCCAAGATCGCCATTTTTATAAAGTATTTTATAAACCTCCTCCTCACTGTGGCCTGAAACGGAAGCAAGTGATTTTATTATGAGCTTATCTGAAATGCCAAACTGTATGCTATCATAGTCTGGTGCCAGTTTACCCTGAGTAAGGTAAACCAAAATTTTAAGATCATCTCCAGCCTCTTTCAATAATGACGCAAGTATAGCTGTAAGTTCGAGCCTTTTTGTGGTTTTTTCCATTTCAAGAAATTTTGCACTCACTTTAGAAAATAACATACCATTTAATAATATACATGATTATATATTTTCGCAAAACTTCAATGTTAAAATTTATATTCATTATTAAGATAAGGTATTACCCGGCTTAGCTCAGTTGGTAGAGCGATGGACTGTAGAGTGTTCACTGCAAAAGCGCAGTTATCCATAGGTCTCTGGTTCGAATCCGGAAGCCGGGATATTCTGGCACAGTTACAATTATCTCATTTGCAAAGCCTTTTCTTATTTTTGATACCGTTCCTTTTTTCCAGTGAGGAAATAGCTTTCGAGGCTGTTGCCTTTGATATTCCAGTGGAATTAACAATTGCGCTCTATAGCATTGCATAATTGTTTCTCATAAGCAGGTCAATAATATCAAGCTCATTTTGAGAAAAAAATTCTGTTGCCAGTATTTCCTTTGCTGGAGGTTTATCCGCATTATCAGGGGATTCGTTCTTCGATACAATAAGTATCATGCCTGTGCCTGATATGAATTCTGGATAAACTTTCACTATCCGCCGAAAGCATGAGGATAATAATATTAGCAGAAATAATTCCCAAAAACAGATAAAAATAATCTGCAGGCAATTCATATCCTATGAAAATAACAGTAACCAGTATAGTAACTGAGGTTATTATTATAAGTGAAAGAAGGGAGAAATGGCGTAAAATACTATGAGCCTCAATCATAAATTTTTAGATGTTTTTTCAACATTTGCATGGCTTCTTCTTTTTTAATCGTTCTTAATTCCTTTTCCATTATATCTATATCAAGACCATTAAATCTGTTTCTTAAAATTTCTATCAAATAAAGAATTGAAATAAATAGAAAAGCAATTGCCTGACAATATATGATGAAATATCTTCAAAATTTGCTTCATCATGCTTTTATATGCCAACTTTTCAGTACTCCGTCCATGCAGCCATTCTGATGTTTTATGGAATGAATAAAATAAATTTTGCTTATGGAAATCATCCTGCCTTTTTATTTAATATTCTATAAGCGATAATTCAAATACGCTGCATAAAGTTTGAAGAATTAAATTTTTATAATCTTTGCATTTGTTTTATAAACTAAATTATTTATGCCTGCTCTAAGCATAATCAATTTGAATTATATCATAAAATTATTTATAATATCAATTTAATTTATGAAGTAATAATTCAAATTAAAACAGTTTATGAATTAAATAACTAAAAAATTAATTATAATAGACAAAAATTTAAAAAACAGCATATTCTGCCATAAATATTAAATATAATAAGCAAATGGTGTCATATGTACGGAATTTCTGATGCCTTGCTTGCACTTCTATTTTTAGGAGTCTTGCTTATACTTGCAAAATTTGGCGAGGAAATATTTGAACGATTAAGAATGATTCCATATGTAGCTGCTATTATAATAGGGATAATAATGGGCCCAGGTGTCCTTGGCCTGATAAACATACTTCCAAACATCACTTTATTCATCTCACTGGGCATAAATTTCCTTCTTTTTGCAGGCGGCGCCCTTGAGTTTAAGAGCATAGAAACCAGAAAACTGCTCAATCCAAAAAATATAACCATCGGTGTTGCTGAATTTGTAGTCCCATTTGCACTGATTTCAATTGCAGTATATTACATCTTTCATAACCTTTTATTAGCAATGGTTGTGGGCATAGTAACTGGAATGAGCAGTGCTGGCCCTCTGACACGTTTATTAAGCGATACCGGATTAAACAAAACCGAGGATGGAAACAAAATTTTTCAGCAGGTTGTTGTAATAGAAATATCTGCTGTAATATTATTTTCATTTATATCAGACCTGCATAACAGGCCTATTACCATTGTAAGTGTTTCAACCATTGCAGTAGAGCTCTTTGTAGCATTGACGCTTATTATTCTATTTTCCAAATATGTATTGACAAAAATTCTTGCCAAAATAGATTACAGTTCAAGGGCACATGAGACAGTTATAGCGGTCATTGTGGGCTTCGTATTTATATTAGGTTTTGTTGGCCAGCTTTACGGATTTAATTCTGCAATTGTAGCCCTGTTTATTGGAATAATATTAAGGGATTTTATCAATGAACGGCCTATAGTTGCAGAGAAAGTTTCTACCATGACCTACGGATTCTTTGAGCCATTATTCTTCATAGGCCTCGGCCTGTATTTTGTACGTATCACCCTTCCTCTGATAATATTTGGGCTTGCACTTTTTGCCATAGCTCTTATTTTCAAGCCTATCAGCGGGTTTATCGCATCCAGAAGCCTGAAAATTTCGGCAGTAAAAAATGCACTGGGAACTTCAGTCAACGGTGGTGTAGACGCTGCTTTGCTTGTTGTGGCCCTTACTATAGGCCTCGTTGACCGGTATAATTATTCTGCTGTTATGATAGCTATAACACTTCTAACACTGGTAATCCCACTTTTATTTAACATAAATGCACCTGTTGTGCCAGCAAAGAAATCTCGATATCTGTGGGATATGATGAATGCAGAGTTTAAAGACCTGAAAGCATGCGATATAGCCAACTCATACCAATCAGTTTCTGTCAATCGGGGAAACCCATTGAGCCTTGCATTTAAAATGTGCACAGATCTCAATGCACGGGCAGTAATTGTAATAAATGCAAAGAGTCGTGTACTGGGCCAGCTGAGGTTGAGTGATATGGTTACACTTGGTGAAAACAAGCTGAATACATTATCAGTATATGAAGGCAATATTGTACCTGCTATCAGGGTAAAATGTGATTCGCCTGCTACTGAACTTATGAAGATTTTCCGGGAATACGACCCTCCAATAGTTGCTGTAGTTGATAAAAATGGAAAATTTGTTGGAACTATACTTGAGAGAGAAATTCTAAAACACATATCTACTATACTGGAATCTGAAAAATCATAAAATATATAAAGCTAAGGTCAATTACTAACAGTAGAAAATTTAAATATATTATTAGGTATTAGGAAATAGTAATTAATTAGAGGGATTATATGGAAACATTAAAGACTGGAACAACAACTGTAGGCATTACAGCAGGAAATTACGTTATTATGGGTACTGACAGCAGGGCGACTATGGGAAATTTTATTTCAAATAAAAATGCCCAGAAACTTTACATGATTGATACATATGCAGGAATGACAATAGCAGGCCTCGTAGGGGACGCACAGGCTTTAGTAAGGTATATGAAGGCTGAGATGGAATTATACCGCATACAGAGAAAGATAAACATGCCAATTGAAGCTGCAGCGACATTATTGTCAAACATGCTTAACCAGACAAAATATGTCCCATATATGGTTCAGCTTCTTGTTGGTGGCTATGATAAATCACCCCATATATTCTCAATAGATGCTGCAGGTGGTTCAGTAGAGGACACATATGCAAGCACAGGTTCAGGATCGCCATTTGTTTATGGAGTCCTTGAGGCAGAATACCAGCAGAATATGAAGCTTGACGATGCAATTGACCTTGTTGTGAAGGCAATAAGTGTGGCAAAGCAAAGAGATTCCGCTTCTGGCAATATGTTGCAGATTGGAGTGATAGACCCCGAAAAAGGATTTAATTATTTATCTGTAGATGACATAATGTCAAGAATAAAGAAACAGAAACTTGTATTATAATTTTATTTTTTGTTATTTAAGGTGTTGATATATGTCTTTTCGAGATTATTTAAGTGAAACGAGGTCTATTTTTGATAGGCTCTATCCGGGCAACAGCATAACTGAGATTGATTACGAAGGATCTACAATAGTAGTTTATACAAAGGACCAGAACCTGTTTTCGCAACGTGATGATCTCGCAAGGCAGATTGCGCAGGAACTCAGGCGGAGGATTGCGATTCGCCCAGATCCGAGCATTATGTCAACAGAAGAGGCTGCAGATAAGAAGATCCGTGAAATTGTGCCCGGCGATGCAGGCCTTCAGGATATTTATTTTGAGCCTGATACTGGCGAGGCAGTTATTGAAGTGGATGAACCAACTATTGCAAATCCTGATATTATAAAGGAGATAAAATCTGAAACAAACTGGTCTCCAAGGATAGTAAGGGCACCCCCAATGTATTCAAGGACAGTAAAGGAGGTTAGAGAACTTATCCGTGATTCTAAGAAGGAAAGAAAGGAATTTCTGCATAATTTGGGAATTAAGCTTACAACTCCCCTGATGCCCGGTGAAACCTGGATCAGGATGACAGCACTGGGAGGGCATAGAGAAGTTGGCAGGAGCGCAACGCTGGTATCAACAAATAATTCAAAGGTCCTTGTTGACTGTGGTATGATAAACATCAATGACCCTGAAAATCCATGGGAAGAGGCACCATACCTTTATGCGCCAGAAATACAGCCATTTACTTCACTTGATGCAGTAGTGCTGACACATGCCCATCTTGACCACTCTGGGCTGCTTCCACTTCTTTTTAAATATGGATATACCGGGCCAGTTTATGCAACTGCGCCAACCAGAGACCTTTCTGCACTTCTCCAGAATGATTATCTTAAGGTATCACACAGTGAAAATCATAAACTTTCATATGAATCAAAGCATGTCAGGGAAGAGTTAAAGCACACGATAGTTTTAAAATATAACGAAACCGCAGATATAACATCTGACATAAGATTGACATTTTATAATGCAGGGCATATACTTGGTTCTGCTGCCGCACACCTTCATTTTGGAGATGGGCTTTACAATGTTGTGTTGAGCGGTGACCAGAAGTATGAAAAAACATGGCTGTTTAATCCTGCTGTTAACAGATTTCCCCGTGTTGAAACCCTCATGCTGGAATCTACATATGCTGGCAGGGATGACTATTCATTCACCAGGAATGAGGCTACAAATACTTTAATCGATGTTATAAATAGAACATTTGACCGTGGCGGGTCTGTCCTCATCCCAGTATTTGCTGTAGGAAGAAGCCAGGAAGTGATGTTAGTACTGGAAGATGCCTACAGGAATAAAATGATACCGGAGAACATAAAGGTATACCTTGATGGCATGATTATGGAAGCCACAGGAATACATGCAGCATATCCAGAATTCCTCAACAGGGAATTAAGGGATAGAATAATGATAAAGAGGGACAATCCTTTTTTGAGCCCTATATTTATAAATGTGGAAACTCGAAACCAGCGTATTGATGTATGTGATTCTCCTGAAAGCAAAGTAATACTTGCAACTGCAGGAATGATGAACGGCGGGCCTGTCCTGGAATACCTAAAAACATTATCGCCTGATCCAAAGAATACTCTTGCCTTCGTTGGTTACCAGGCTGATGGTACACTTGGAAGAAGAATTCAGTCAGGAGCAGAAACTGTTGTACTTTCTGATAATGGCAAATCCAGCAAATATGAAATAAAAATGTCTGTTGAAAACGCTGAAGGATTTTCAGGGCACTCAACCAAAAGGGAACTGCTTAACTTCATAGCAGGCATGCAGCCCAGGCCACACAGAATACTGATAAACCATGGTGATGGAAACAAATGCTATGATTTTGCCCGTTTAATCCATACAAAATTTGGGATTGATGCCATATCCATGAAAAACCTTGAAACAACAAGATTGTATTGATATAATAATTAATTTGGTTAATCTGGCTTTGCTATAAAATTATTCTTTATTTTTGTGCGGATTCAGACAATGAAAGCATTGCCATGAAAAGCATGCTTAAATTAATGCAACCACTGTTAAATCAAAAAAATATGCTAAGCAACTCCTTTCGGATGTTGTACATAACCTTATAAAATATTCAGGTTATAATGGCAGTGAGCCATCTGGTGAAACCTTTTTCCAATCACTTAAAAATCTGGAAAGCCCCTCATCAGTTTTCGGATGCAGTGCCAGCTTTTTGATCACATCGTATGGTATAGTTACAGCATCGGCTCCCATTAAAGCAGCCCTCAATACATGGACAGGGTTTCTTATGGATGCAACAAGCACTTCTGTTCTATATTCATAATTTGTATATTCTGTTTTGATCTGGTCTATCACTGCCATCCCATCTTCCCCTATATCGTCAAGCCTGCCGACAAATGGCGATACATATGCAGCACCGTTTCGTGCTGCCAGCAGAGCCTGAATCGCATTGAAAATAAGCGTAGCATTAACCTTAATTCCCCTTGCACTGAGGATTTTCATTGCCTTAAGGCCCTGCAATGTCATTGGGATCTTAATAACAGCATTGTTTCCAAGGCCATAAAGCTTCAGGCCTTGTTTTACCATATCATCAGCATTTTCTGCTACGACTTCAAGGCTTACTGGGCCATCAACCGCTTTAAGTATTTCTGTTGCAATGTCCTTAAAACTTTTTCCTCCCTTTGCTGCCTTCATCATAAGTGAAGGATTGGTCGTTACGCCATCTATCAAACCAAATTCGCCTGCTTCCCTTATCTCATCTATTTCTGCCGAATCTATAAATATCTTCATTTATATTCCCTCTTAAAAAATCTGTCTACGCTGGTTACAATATCATTAACTCCTAAATGGAAATAATCAAATAATTCCATTCCCTTCCCACTTTTTCCAAATATGTCTGGCATGCCAATTCTCAGCAATGGAACCGGATATTCTTCTGAAATAACCTCTGCTACCCTTGATCCAAGGCCATTATAAATGGAATGTTCTTCTGCAGTTACAATTCTTCCTGTTTCCTTTGCTGCTTTTATTATAATCTGGCGATCCAGTGGCTTGATGGATGGCATATTTATCACCCTTGCATCAATTCCCCTTGTTTTAAGAATTTCAGCGGCCCTGAGTGCAAATGAAACCATTATGCCATATGCAATTATTGTTATATCACTGCCATCACGGAAGGTTATGCCTTTGCCTTCCCTGAATTCATAGTTTTTATCATTGATTACAGGAAACTTTTCCCTTGTCAGCCTGACGTAATATGGCGACAACTTTTTCACGGCCAGATAATCTGTTACACTTCTTGTTTCGATAGAATCAACTGGCACTATAACCTTCATATTTGGCAATCCTGACATAATTCCAACGTCTTCAAGAACCTGGTGTGTTGGGCCGTCTTCACCAAGCGATATGCCTGCATGTGTAACTACAAAGTTGACTGGGGCTTCATTATAACAGATAGACTGCCTGATAACATTATATGTATTTGTGAGAAAAACTGCAAATGTAGAGGCAAATACAGTTTTTCCGGCAAGTGACAAGCCTGCGGCAGCTGAGACCATTGACTGCTCTGCTATTCCCATATCGTAAAATCTTTCCGGAAATTTCTTTCCAAATACGCCTGTCTTTGTTGAGGATGATAGGTCAGCATCAAGAACAACAATATCCTTATTCTTTTCTCCAAGCAGGGCAAGTTCATTGCCATAAGCCTCTCTTAAACTCTCCATTTTTTCTGTGCTTTGCATTTAATTTCCCTCTATTTCCCTGATTGCCTGTTTATATTCCTGTTCGTTTGCAGGAGGATTGCCATGGTATTTTGGATTGTTTTCCATATAACTGACGCCTTTTCCTTTTATAGTATTTGCAACTATAAAAACAGGCTTATCCTGGCTTTTTTTAGATTTTTCTATTGCATCTACCACTTCATTAATATCGTTTCCATCTATGTAAATGACATCCCATCCGAATGGCTCCACCTTTTTGCCTATGTCTCCTAAAGGCATAATATCTTCTGTGAATCCATCCAGTTGAATTCTATTTCTATCAACAATTGCTGTTAAATTATTCAACTTAAATTTCCCTGCTGCCATTAATGATTCCCATATATTGCCTTCATCCATTTCACCGTCTCCAAGTATGGCATATATTCTATTGCTTTTGTTATCCAGCCTGGATGCAAGCGCAAAGCCTACTGCCACACCAAGCCCCTGCCCAAGTGAACCGGTAGATGATTCAACTCCCGGTATTCCTCTGTGTACATGGCCTTCAAGTTTAGAATTTATTTTTCTGAATCCTGTTAACAGTTCAGGTGGAAAATAACCCCTGAGAGACAATGCTGCATAAAGGGCAGGCGAGGCATGGCCTTTGCTCATAACAAGTATATCCCTTTTTGGATCATTTGGGTTTTTTGGATCTATATTCATTTCCTTAAAATAAAGTGCTGTAAGCACTTCAGTAATGCTTAAAGAACCACCTGGATGGCCGCTCTTGGCATGGTAAGTCATTTCTATGATTTGTTTTCTGATTTCCCTGGCCATAAGATTTAAATCATTAACAGCATAATTTTCCATTTATTATCCTATATGTATTCTTAATAGATTTAAAAATCTTTTTAAATTTGTTATGCTAAATCTATTTAAGCTTTAATTTTGTGATAAGAAAATTGCTGCTGGAATAAATTATTGCCATAAATTGTGGTCATGCAATTGATTATTGTTTTCTTGTCAGGACTCTTCTGAATGCATTTAAATACTAAAATTCAATTAATGGCTGTACATATTGATGATATATTCAAATCATGTACGGAGACTGAGTTTATGCAGAATAATAAGATATTTTCAGGGCATAATGCGCCGGTAGTTTTGGCCGACAGGTCATTTGATAGTTTCGTAAGGGACGATAAGCTTTCTGTTATAGATTTCTGGGCAGCATGGTGTGGCCCATGCAGGTACCTATCCCCGGTTATTGATGAACTTTCAGGAGAATACAAGGATTCTGTCAAATTCGGGAAGGTAAATGTGGATGAAAATCCTCTGATTTCAAGAATTTTAAAAATTGAGAGCATTCCAACGGTCATGTTTTTTAAGAATGGGAAATTGCTGGACAAGTCAATAGGCGTTGTACCGAAGGAAGTTCTGAATAATAAAATAAAAAAATTTCTTTGAATTATTTATTATACAGTTAATTTTTGCAATCAACATAACTTTCAGAATTTTTATGGTAAAATAATATAATATTTATAATTAATTCCATACCGGCCATTTATGATTAATAGAATTATGCATAAAAATTATTTATAGACAGGCTATTATCAGTAATGATTAAAACTGGAAAGAATTTATACCTTGCAGATACAGCAGTATTGATTGGAGATGTATCTGTTGGCGAGAACGTGACAATAATGGATTCAGCTGTTGTACGTGGCGATGAAAATCCCATATATATTGGAGACAATTCAAACCTGCAGGATAATGTAACTGTCCATGTAAATATCAACTATTCGGCAAAAATAGGGAAAAATGTTTCAGTTGGCCATAATGCCATAGTCCATGGATGTGTAATAGAGGATAATGTTCTCATAGGCATGGGTGCAATTATCATGAATAATGCCAGAATACGTTCTGGTTCAGTAGTAGCAGCCGGAACTGTAATCACTGAAAATTTCGAATGTGAGGAAAACTCATTAATAGTTGGAATTCCTGGATCAATAAAAAAAATAGATAAGAAATACAGAGAAATGGCCTATCTTAATTCCCTTGAATACGTAAAACTGAATGAAGAATATCGAAACGGCAAATACCAGAGAATAACCGGCAGAGACCTGAACCATGAATAGATATATTTCAGGTTTTATTTCTGCTATTTCATTTTTTACCATAATTCCTGCAGGGGGAAACCATGAGATTACAGAATATACAATGGATTATTTCACAGCAATTGGTACAGTACTTGGAATTATATCTGGCCTTGCCTATTATCTTGCTGCCCCATACAGCCATTTAATTGCTTCCGCCTCTGCACTGTCCATTCTTATAGTGCTTTATGGATTCAACCATTTTGATTCGGTTCTGGATTTTGGGGACTCCCTCATGGTAAGGGGATATGAAAAAAAACAACAGGTCATTAAAGATAAATATACCGGATCAGGCGGTGTTGGCATGTTCTTTATTCTTTATTTGCTGTCTTTTTCATTCCTGGCCTTTTTCAATCCAGTTGAAGGCCTTTTAATTATTGTCTCCGGTGAAATAGTTTCAAAATATATCACACTTCTTTCCATGAAAAATGCCCATTCGTTTAACAACGGCATTGGCAGCCTCTTCATGGAGAAGGCAAATAAATCCAAAAATGCAGTTTATCTAAATGCGGTATTTTTCATTATTCCTGTGCTGTTCAATATTTATAACATAGTTATTATAATAATAGTTCTCATTTTAATGCTGCTGATTCGAAACTGGATCAGCAGAGTATACCATGGAATAAATGGAGATATAATCGGCAGCATTGGAGAAATCAGCAGGCTTATGTTTTACATATTATCGTTTATCTTTATAATAATTGGCCTTAACTTTATTTCTTTTTTAGCTTTGTAAAGAGAAACTGATCGTATTTTATGGCATATTTAATTTTTTTATTTCTGATTTCATGTGCAACTTTATCTGTTAAACCTTCGATTTCCTCTGATGGTATATTTCTATATATTGCCAATTCTTTAGCTTCCTGTGGAAAAATCATCCTGTACCTTGTATTTTCCCTTCTATAGCCAAACGGCTTCCTGTTTTTTCTGATCTCATCCATATTCAGTTCAAGAAGTATCTCATCGTACTGTTTTTCTTCCAGATTCAATTTTGACTCGCTTTCTACGATCTCCCACATATCTGGAAAGTATTTTTCAAGGTCTTTCCACTGAAAACTATCATCAAATATTATATGCCCGCTGTAATTCTTCACTGAAGTGTATTTTTAAATTATACATTAATTTTTCTTAAATTTTAAAATTTAGCTGCTATTTATAGGAGTTTAGAAATTATTATATTTTATTTAGGCATAACCTATGGAATGGTTAACAGGATTAAGGTAATAAATGATGTTGGGGAATTAGTCACAATCTTTCATGCGGCAGATACAGAAATCAAGAGGAAGCTACTGCTTGATCTTTCAATGGGGTGGGTAACAATGCCCCAGATAGATGAAAAATACGGTACGGAGGGAAGAAAATCATTGCTTTACTTAGATAAAATAAGAATGATAGAAAGCCAGTGGATGACCGGCTCAAGAGGCCCAGAGAAAGCCTACCATACATATTATACTAATGTTCAGATTAATTTAATCGGTTCTATGGCAGACCTTTCCGATATTATCTTTGCAACAACATTGAGCGATGAACAGTTAGAGGAATATGAGGAAAAGATCAAGGCATTGATGGTAGATGGGGGTGTTTTTATCGGTGATGTTTCTGAAAATCTTAAAATATCACAGGCCCTGCTGAAGGGAATAATTAACCGATCTTCAGTGCTTGTTTTAAAAGGATACAGAATAGAGATGGATAATTAGACATGATAATAACGTTAAGAATCGGCCACAGGCCATTTCGGGATAAAAGAATAACTACGCATGTAGCACTTGTATCACGTGCTTTTGGTGCTGATGCAATATATGTTGATGAAAAAGATGAAGTTTTAGAAAATACTGTGAATAAGGTAAGCCAGAATTTTGGTGGTAATTTTGAAATAAAAACAGGCATAAACTGGAAAACTGAATTCAGAAATTTTAAGGGAATCAAGGTTAACCTTTCCATGTATGGAATCAATTTAGATGATAAAATCCAGGAAATTCGAGATAGGGTTAAGGAAGGCGATTTGATGATACTGGTTGGTGCAGAAAAGGTGCCAATTGATGCATATATGATGGCTGATTATAATATAGCGGTTGCCAACCAGCCACACAGTGAAGTTTCAGCTCTGGCTGTATTTCTTGACCATCTCTTCGAAGGATCTGAATTGAAAAAAAGCTACAGGGCGAAAATAAATATCTCGCCTATGGAACACGGCAAAATGGTTAAATTTATTCCGGATAAAAGCGATTCCTTAAAAATTCTATACGGGCTTGGTGCAGATAAAAGGATAATAAGCCATGTATCTACAGTATACATACTTGCCATGGCAATAGGCAAATATGCTCGTGCAGATTTAAAACTTATTGCTCCAGGAGCATTGCTGCATGATGTCGGCAGGACAAAAACCAATAGCATATTCCATGCCGTTGAAGGTGCAGATATTTTAAGGGAAAAAAATATTGATGAGGCAGTGGCAAGAATAGTAGAGCGGCATATAGGCGCTGGAATAACAGAAGAGGAAGCAATTGGGCTTGGGCTTCCTCCCAGAAATTATGTGCCAGAAACATTAGAAGAAAAGATCGTGGCACAGGCCGATAACCTTGTTTCCGGCAACAGAATCATCACCTTATCGGAAACTGTGGAGAAATACAGGAATAAAAATCTACCAGAAGCAGCAGAAAAAATAATAAAGCTGCAAAAGGAGCTTTCAGATATATGTGGAAAAGACCTGGATGATATTGAAAAAGAAGTAAATTCAGAAACAGAGGAATAATTTTTTAATCACAGTTTTTTAAATAATATTATAAATTATTGAATAATTGCCATAAATTGAAAAGAGATTATATGGGGCTGGCCGGGTTTGAACCGACGACCACCTGGTTATGAGCCAGGCGCTCTACCTAGCTGAGCTACAACCCCAAACGCCGTCAGTCGGGCTTGAACCGACGACCGCTCGGTTAACAGCCGAGTGCTCTACCAACTGAGCTATGGCGGCTTACAGAGGTTATTACATTTTTGTTTTTAACATTTTGCTTTTGAAGCTTTATTTTAAACAAACATGTGCATATATGGAAATACAGGATTAAATAAATATTTTATCATTCAGTTTTATTATATGCTATCCAGAATAATTAAAGATGCACGTTTTATCCATAAGTAAAAAAATCTAAATTTATTGCTCACATCAATTTGCCATCAGTATGGTTATTAAATATTATTTACTCATATGTAACGTCAAAGGAATCCTTTATTTCGCCTGACTCAGTCCTGTTTATAATAATTTTTACCCTGTATTTATCTGGTATAATTGAATGGTTATCCATAAGTCTGTAAGTTTCTATAGAAAAAAATAAGCCATCGTTGGGTCCACAGCCGGCAGGATTTATATACATTTTAATATTCATATTTTCAAAATCTTTCAGGTCATCCGTATTAAGATAATCTGCCATTCCGACTATCTTAAGAATCGATCCATAAAGTACAGTTTCCTGTTGAATTCCCAACTTACCTGAGAACTTTGATGCCTTTACTGGAAGATAATAGCCTGATGCATCATGGTTCACAGGCAAAAGTAGCTTTTCCTTTTTTAAAATTGAATCTATAATTACTGCCATATTTTATGTATGCGGCTATCAATTATAAGGTTTATTTCCATCATCCAGAAGATTATTGACCCAGAAAGCATCCTTGAAGCGGTCATCGCATAGCCATATGTTTGAAAAATCATCAGGCGATCGTGTTGACCTTCCGGCAGCCTGCTTTATTTTTATCAATGCAAATTCATAGTAAAGTATACTGTAAGCATTCTTATTAAGGATCTTTTCAAGATAGCGTATTTTGTCTTTTCTGTAGTCATCCAGTGGTATAAGTGGAAGTCCAGCTATAACCACATCGCTTATGAGGCTCTTTCCATTTTTTACAAGCTGTATGCCCTCAAGGAGTTTTCCACCATGGACTGAAAATATTATAATTTTAGTATTTTCAGCCTTTTTTGCAATTGAGCCGAAAGGAATTTTTTTATTTTCAAAAATTACACGGTCTCTCATATCCAGCGGCAAATACGTACTCAAACCGGGGATTTTTGTATAGCTGTCGCCAAACATAATTTTATAGGATGGTATTGCTACAAGCACACTTTTCTCAGATCTATTATAGACGCCTATTACAAAGTCCATATATTTCTTGAGCATGGATGCCCAGGCCTCTATATTGTCCCTGTACCTGCCAAGTGTTGTATAACCTTCTATGATTGTATATTTTTTTATTCCTCCTGCGTTTTGAAAAATGCGGTCTATTTTTATATATAAAATATTGTCCATATTCCAGACTTTTGAAATATGTTCCTCAGATGGCATAGTGCCTGACATAAAAATTACTGGAAGGCTTTTTAAAAAATTCAGGTATGTTGATGTGTCATAATACAGCAATTTCAACTTCAACTCTTTCTTTAATGGATTTCTGCTGGCATATATTCCCCCATTTTCCATTCTCTGGTAATCATAAAGGAAATTATACACATTCATCAGATAATTTCGTTCCCTTTTTTTTATTGGCCTTTTATCATTCATCTCATCGAAAGCTTCTGCATATTCTTTTAATGGTTCAAGATTCTGTATTTTTGATAAGAATTCTTCTGTGAATTTAAATGATTTAAGATAGTCATTTGCTTCTGTTGAACTCATATTGGAGAGCAATCCTTCCAGAATCAGATTTGATAGAATTCTGGTGTATGGGCTATTTCTCTCAATTGGAAATTCCTTTACAAGCATGTCTATGGCCTTTACCACTGTACTGGATTGGAGGCTTCTGCCAAAATTCTCAATAACTGCATCGAGGTTATGTGCCTCATCAAAAACAATATTGCAGTCATTTATGTCTATAATTTCCTCGCCTTCCATACCATGAAAAACATTAAACCTGATGGAAGGGTTCAGGAGATAGTTATATGTCATGGCTATTATCTGTGCATCTCCCATTGATGCCCTTACTGAATAATATGGGCAGTAGCTCTTCATTTTTTCTTTTTTTAATACAACAAGGTTTCCACGTGTATCCCTGGACATATTCTTATTTTCAATATCTTCAGTGATTTTAGCCATTGCATCATCTATTATTTCAGAAAGAAAGATATCCGGCGAATTGGTCTTCAAAAGTTCAATTTTTTCAGTTTTTTCTTTTAAGGGACAGCCCTTGCAAACATTTTTCTGGCTATCATCTTCGGCATCATACCACCTTTCTTTTAATGGGCATAGCTTGCTCTTGCCAAACATATATGTTACCGGTATGTTAAAATATTTTTTATTGTCTTCATATAATCGGGTAAATTCATTGTGTGTTCTCGTTAAATAAATCATTTTTTTTCCAGAAAGAAATGCAAGATACAGTATGAAACTTGTTTTGCCAGAACCAGTCGGCGCCTCAATTGCAATTTTATTCTTCTCACTGAGATTTCTTGAGGCCGTACTTATAAGTGAATCCTGCCATTCCCTTGGAATAAATTTCTCCATTTATTATACATTATAAAATGATATAATTAGCTATCCATTCTATGGTTTTAGCTGTTCTTTAAAATAAATTTTGAAATAATAAAGATGTGCAAATAAAGTAATGTTCCGTCCAGGCGATGACGGATGCCTGAAATTCAATGCATGTTTCATATACTCAAGAATTAGCCATGGAAAATTTCCTGCAGGTTTTAATTCTGGTTTATCGCAGAATATATTGAATTTAAATGATAAATTAATAAAATAAATATACTCACATTTAATCACAATTTCGAAAGTGATCCAACGAATAATAAATGGTTTTTGGGATATATAATGTCAAATGCTGCTTCAGGCCTCACAACACCTTTAATTCCTTTATTTATTGTATTCTATCTGAAAAGCAATGTTGAATATGTTGGAATTGTTTCATCAATTGCTTCTATGGCCTCTGTGCCTGCACTTGTTATGTGGGGAAACCTTTCAGATAAAATAAAAAGAAGAAGAATTTTTATTCTTGTTGGATTCTTTGGTGCATTTCTGTCGCTTTTTATGATTCTTTTCGTTCATAATATGACCTCTTACATGGCGGTTCTCATACTTTTTCAGATTCTTGCTATGGCCAGTGTGCCTGTCGCAACGCTTTTGATTCTTGAGAATACAGATCAGAAATCATGGTCCAGTGTTATGGGAAAATTTAACAGCTTCAGTGCCCTTGGTACAGTTATGGGATTATTGGCAGGCATTTTAATACTATTATTTACAGCAAGAATCGGCTATCTTATACTTCCATATCTCTATTTAGTATCTGCATGGTTCTATTTTATAGCTGGAATAGTATCTATAATATTCCTGAAAGAACCTAAAAAAATTATAAACAGGGGAAAGATAGGATATTTATACGCCATGCATGTTATCGAAAGAATAAGGTATTTCCCAACGCATATAGTGCATATTCCGGGTGGAAATCACAAAATTCCCATTTCTGGCAAATTAAAAATATACCTTATAACAACACTGATATTGATGATGGGATTCCAGTTATTCTTTGTTCCATATCCAGTTTTCATGATAAGGGCAATGAACGCCAGTGAGGATGATATCTACATCATGTATTTATTAAATAGCCTTTTCAGTGCTATTACTTTTATCCCTGCAGGAAAATATATCAATTTCATTGGCTCAAATAAAATGCTTTCAATATCTACAGCTATCAGGGTATTCCTCTTCATTATAATCGGAATAATGTCGCTGTTTGTATTTGATTCCACAGGTTATCTGGTTCTATTTGTGATCATGTATGGAGTTTTTGGCGCTATCTGGAGTTTTATTGGCATAAGCGAGATCACAAGCATTTCCAATATGGCAACATCAAATATAAGAGGCAGGATAATTGGATATTACAATTCCTTAAATGGTGTTGGGCAGATTCTTGGCGCTGGGCTTTCTGGCTTTATTGCATACGATATAAGCTATTCATTTGACTTTATCCTTGCCGGTGTTATAGTACTGGTTGGTCTCCTAATTATTCTTGTTTCTCATCCGCCGGATACAAATATATCATCCAGGGTAGTGGCATCTCAATCCTGAATGCGCTTAACTATGAGATGAAATAGATTTCTGAAGCCATCTTCCCAGGTTTTCAATTTAGGTTTTGATATCCTTGTTCCATATTTTATCGGTATTTCTATAAATTTGCCATTCTTTAAAGCCTCGATCTTAATATCCTCAGAAAACGACATGCCATTGCTGAGATTTTTCATTTTTAAATATATTGATTTATAAAATATCCACATTCCACTCTGCGAATCACTAAGGTTATGCTGAAATAAAATTCTCATGGTTAAATTAAGTATGTTGTTTCCGACAAAATGCAGCATTGTATAATTATGTGGTGTCCTTAATGTCATTCTATCGCATGAGATAAAATCAATGCCATCTGCCTGTAAAAGCTTAATTAATGGTTCTGCAAGTTCAACAGGGTATGTTCCATCGCCATCCATGCAGACTATAATGTCACCAGTAGCTTTTTCAAGCCCTGTTTTGTATGCCCTGCCATAGCCTCTATAGGGCTGGCTGATTACAATAGCCCCATTTTTAGTGGCTATCTCTCTTGTATTATCAGAAGAATTAGTATCCACAACAATTATTTCAATTTCACCAATCTGCTTTTTCAGGCCTGTAATTACTGCTTCAATGGTACCTGCTTCATTTATGGTTGGGATTACTGCGGAAACACTCATTGAATGGTATATACGTTCATCTATAAGTAATTTTATATGGCTATGTCTGGAATGGATCAGATGGATACTGTAGATTTATAAATTCTTCAATCAAATAAATGGATAAGCATATAAAAATTTAATATAGTGGCCTCATCGAGCAATAGAAACAGGTTATAAAGAGCAGCATCAACACGTTTAAGATAAATAGAAACTTTTAAAGTATTTATATTGTACATATATGCATCAGAAAAAGGCATGGTTAAAAAGCTTTTTATATGTTTTCCATTGATGCCGGGCTATAGAATCTATATCTTTTCCATTTTTAATTGAATCGTTCAAAAATTTAACTGTTTTAGGATCAGATGGATACCCAGAGCCAAAATCACCATAAATTTTATGGAGTTTTTCTATCTCATTATCTCTTATTACCTTGGCTATGATTGATGCACCGGAAACCTGCGGATATATTTCATCTGCTTTATGCTTGCATATTATGTCAGCACCGGTACCTGCTATAAGTTTTTCCTGAAGCCTTAATTCATTCACATCAAAACTGTCTACGTAAATTCTGCTGTTATTGCCAACATGGCTGGCAAGCCTGATAGCGTAATTTTCCTCAAGAACGTTTAATTTCTTATTTTTGACGTAATTATCAATCTCTTCTGGCGATATTATGAAATACCTGTGTTCAAAGCTTTCAAGCTGCATAAACATTCTGCTTCTGCTTGCAGGGCTGAGCTGCTTGGAATCCTTCACTCCAATTTCATTAAGTTCCTTATCGCTGCCGCATAGAATTGCCATTACCATAGGGCCTATTACCGGGCCCCTGCCAGCTTCGTCTATTCCACATGCCATTATACTGTATGTGGCTACCGTTAAAAACGTTTATATTATAAGCTATAATTGGCAAAAATGAGAAATTATGAATATCAAATTGATGAAATAACACTGCAAAACAAATTTAATTACAAATATCTGAAAGATTTTGTAAATGCTGCAAATATGCCAGATATGCCATTAATGTTAATGTCCCATGCTTTTCCCTTTCCCTATACAGAGGATGATGCTGTATCATTTATCGAGAAAAATAGGGAAAACGGCAGCGAGATTTTCAGTGTTGACTTTTATATATTTTATAATAAGCAATTTGCAGGAGTCATTGGAATTTCAGATATAGATTACCTTAATTTAAGGGCGCATGTGGGTTACTGGGTATCCATGGAATACTGGAACCATGGCATTGCTACCAGGTCGCTGAAAAAAATTATTCAATTTGCAGGAGACGAACTTAAGTTGCATAGCCTTTATACAGCAACGCGCACAGATAATGTAAGATCAGCCAAGGTACTCCTTGCAAACCATTTTTCAATCTATGGTGTTGAGCCTGACTCCTTCAATTTTAATGGCAAATTTTATTCTTCATTGCTATTCTCTTTACTGCTTTAATTTACTGCTTTAATATTCAGTTATATTATTATTTAAAGTAAAAATGCTCTAAATTTCAGTATAAATATGTGTACAAAATATCGCATTTTAAAACATATGATAATGTTTATTAATTATAATTCTATACAAGTGTTCATATGACGAAATACGTTTTAGTCTCAGATTTAACACTGAGTTATGACTACAGAAACTTTCCACTGTTGGATTTTCTGCCATGTGCACCGGGAAATAAAATACCTGGGCGGGTTTATAGGTTTTTAAGAGGGCCATCGCCTGAAGCGCTGCCTGATGGACAGGCAAAGTACGCACCATATGCAATAAGAAAAATTGAGGCTGCCCTTTTAAGGGATAATCCGAGAAAGGATGTTGTCGTAGCACATATGGACTACCTTTCAAAATTTATTACTGACGATACTGAAATCATAGGCGTTTCAACTATGGATCCACTTGGAATAGGCCCAACAACCATGTCTTACGCTGCATTATTTGGTGGAACTCTTGACTCATGGGTAAGAAGAGAATGGGACATTCTCATGGAACGGATAAACCAGATAAGAAAAGGCAAGAAGGCAAAACTTGTTATTGGAGGCCCTGGTGTATGGGAATTCACAGTATTAAGAGACGAAATAGACAAATATAATTTTGACTATGTGGTTTCTGGCGAGATAGATGATATCGCTTCCGAACTTTTCCGTGGCATAGAACATGATGACCTCGATAAAAATATGTTTAAAAGAGGATACAATTCTTACGATGACCAGTTCAGAAGAATCGTAAAAAACGATGACCTATTTATAGGAAGGGGCACTGGAATCAGGGCATATCCTGCACTGGAGGATATACCAGAAATCGTAAACCCTTCAGAAAAGGGAATGGTAGAAGTAATGAGGGGATGTGGTGTTGGCTGTGATTTTTGTGAGGTTACACTGAGGCCATTGAGATATTATCCGATTGAAAAAATAAAACATGAGATTGAGATCAATGTAAAAGGTGGCAATGACCATGCCTGGCTGCATTCAGATGAAATTTTTGAATATAAGCACGAAAAAATGTTTACGCCAAATGAGGATGAACTGGTAAACCTTATGCAGACAGTAATGTCTATAAAAGGCGTTACCGGTTCAAATCCCACACATGGAAGAATTTCAATTCCTGCAGCTTTTCCTGAATTAATTAAAAAGCTCAGTGAAATACTTAAAGCCGGCCCTGACAACTGGATTGGAATACAGACTGGCGTTGAGACCGGAAGTGACTCACTGGCATTAAGGCATATGCCAAATAAGACAATGCCATTGAGAATTGGCCCCGACGGTTCATTCCGAGATATTGTATGGGAAGGCGTGCAAAACGAAACAAAATATTACTGGAGGTCCGCATTTACCATTCAGGTTGGGCAGCAGGATGAAACAGTAGAAGATAACTGGGATTCAATTGCCATGATAAACCAGCTAAGCCATTCCTATGTAGACAAAAGGCCATTTGAATTTACTGTAACGCCACTGGTTAATGTACCGCTTGGAAGAATAAAGTCAAGGAATTTGAATACAATGCTCACTACAGACCAGCTAGCAGTCTATTACGCATCTTACAGGCACCTTGCAAAGATGGCAGCAAGGGATGGATTCAGCAATACTCGTGGGAATGTGTTTTCAAGGATTGGAACTGGCTCAATTCTCAGTGTTGGCGGGGAACTGATGCTTAAAGTTGTTGAAAAAATTGCAAAGAAAAATGGCGTTGATATAGAAAAGGTAAAAAGATGGGGAATAGAAGGCCAGAAAGATATATCCTCATTAAGCACGCTTACCAGAGCATAAATATTTAAAGTATTTATATCTCAATTTTATCAATGTCCTATGGTTAATTATAATTTTTTAAAAAAATTGCTTGTTGTTGGCGAAAAAAATCTCCTTTCCCGGCTTTCAGATTATCCAGATCTGGGCATAACAGCTTCAGAGAGCCTGATTGCGATGCTTAAAACTGCGCCTGCTGATGTTGAATCATACAACGAATCTATTCGAACTATTGAAAAAAAAGGTGATGAAATGGATATAGAATTCAGGCACGAGGTAACCAGTGGGGCCATAAGCTCCAGCCTTATGGACAATATACTGGCGTTGATAGAGAAATGTGATGATATACTGGATAAAACCTATTTTTCGTCAAGGGAGATAAATCGTTTTAACATAAATTATACAGCAGGCAGCAGTGAAAACTCTATAGTGGCCCATGCATATTCAAGCTTTATAGAAATTCTTAACGATAATATAAAGGCGCTTGGCCTTGTGCATTCAATCCTTAACGAAAATGACCTTTCAAAAATGAGGCAGGATAGAAGAAACATAGAAAAAATTGAAGAGGATGTGGATGAACTCAAGGATGGTGTAATAGATTATACATATAAAGAGTCCAGCAACATCTCTTATCTTGTTTTCGAACACATTAATACGCTTGCGCATAAGCTCGATGACCTCCTTGATGACTGTGAGGATATATCTGACCTTGTTTTTACAATAATGCTATCGGTGACCAGTTGATTTTTTTTATCTTTTCACTGATACTTACATTCCTGCTCACGCTGCTTGTATCAGGCAATAATCTATCAGCAGCAGTTGGAACACTAGTTGGTTCCAGAATAGTTGGTCGGTATGCCGGCGTTTTGATCGGTGCTTCAGGCTTTTTCCTTGGCCTTGTGATAGAGGGTAGATTTTTGCATGGTGCGGCGCTCTCCCTTATACCACATTCATATTTTTATATAGCATATGCTTTTTTGGTGTCTTTCATAGTATTCCTCTTTGCCAATTTAGGGCGGGCTCCCCTATCGCTTACAATGGCACTGGCTGGAACCGCACTTGGCATAGACATGAGAATTGGATATAAAATAGACAATAGCTTTGTGCTGCTTATGATTGTTTTCTGGATAGTTGCACCTGTTATATCAATAGCAGCATCATATATAACTGAAAGGACTGTTTTCCACAGAGATTTTAAAAATGTCTGGAATGTAGCGAAATCGCTCAAAGTACTTATTTTAATATCATCATTTCTTACTGCCTTCACACTGGGCGCAAATACTCTAGGATTCATAGCAAACGTTGAGGGTTTCAGCCTTCTAACTATTCTTATAATGGCAGTGGCTATATTCCTTGGCTCTTTTTTCCTGAGCAGCGGAGTGATAAAAAGGGTTGGGGAGGAAATGTATTCCATGCGTTATTCAAATGCACTTGTATCACTGGTGGTTTCCTCGCTACTGGTTGAAATAGCAACTTTATTTGCCGTTCCACTGTCGAATACGCAGACACTCACATCCAGTGTGTTTGGCGTTGGCATTTCGTATAAATACAGGGCAATATACATGAAACCATTTTTTATAATTATCATTACATGGATTATTTCTCCTGGCGTTGGTTTTATTCTGGGTTATCTGGTATGATGATTTTCAAAGGCTGTGTGTTAGATTGTCTGTTCTTCCTCCATCAACGACAATAACCTGGCCATTCATATATTCTGAGTCACTGCTTGCAAGAAATAAAGCAGTATTTGCAATATATTCAGGTTTGCCTGTCATATTAAGTTCTGACCTCTGTTTAAAGAAGCTCTGAAGCTGTATAATCTCATTCTGCGTTTTATTGCCAGTGGTCATATCAGATTCAACCCATCCTGGAGCTATTGCATTCACCCTGACATGGTATTCCATTAAGTCAAAGGCAAGCCGCTTTGTAAGCATTATTACCCCTGCCTTGCTTATGGAATAAAACGTTGTATTGCTCGCAGCAGTGCCAACGCCAGCATTTGATGCCATGTTTATAACAATTCCATGTTTCTGTTTAAGGTCTTCCATGCATTCCTTTACAGCATAAATCTGCCCCATAAGGTTTGTGTCAATAGTTTTCTGTATTCTTGCATCATCAAAATCATTCCATGAAAAAAGGTCAAAGATGCCTGCATTGTTAACAAGTATGTCAATCCTGCCCATTTTCTCATGAATTTGTGCAATCATTTTTGCAACTGCAGCATGATCTGAAACGTCAGCCTGAAATATCTCAGATCCAGGAATTGTACTCTTTAAATTTTCGGCTGCTTCCCTGCTTTTATTATAATTAATTGCGATTTTGCATCCTTCAGCTGAAAATTTCAGGGCTATTGCCCTTCCAATGCCACGTGAGCCGCCAGTAATGAGTGCCAGCTTATTATCAAGTTTTCCCATGCTTTATTATATATTATAATTATAAAAACACTTTGGTATGATAAATTGCTCGTTCTTTTATAACAATATTAGGTAAAGTTAAGTCAAATAGTTTAAATACCGTTTTTAAATTTAATTGTATGGAAAATAACTATACATCAGTATATAAAAAACAGCATTATGCCCTTGTGGGAAACCATTCAGCAGTAAAGGTATGCCACTGGACAAAGAGTGAACTGCTTGGAAAGGCACCATGCTATAAAAATACATTTTATGGAATCAAATCACACCAGTGCATACAGATGACACCTGCACTTAACCAGTGCTCGGAAAACTGTGATTTCTGCTGGAGATTTCAGGGTTTTGATTCAATGCACATTAATGAAGAGGATGACCCTGAATTCATCCTTGATGAGAGTATAAAAGCCCATTTAAAATTGCTTTCCGGTTTTAAAGGAAATCCGGCAGTAACGAAGGAATTATTTGAGGAAGCATCACATCCAAGGCATATGGCAATATCACTTACAGGTGAGCCAACATTATATACAAGGCTTGGCGAACTCATAGCTGCAGCAACGAGGCGTGGAATAACCACATTTGTTGTTACAAATGGAACCATGCCAAAAGTTATTGAGAATCTCAATCCACTTCCAACTCAGCTCTATGTTACAGTCGCAGGACCAACCAGAGAAATATTCAATGATGTGCTTCACCCGGCAATTGGAAATGCATGGGAGAACTTCAATAAAACACTGGAAATAATGCCATCACTTGACACAAGAAAGGTCATAAGGCACACACTTGTAAAAAATATAAATTTTCCATACCTTGATGAATATGCAAGAATGGATAAAATAGCATCCCCGGATTTCATTGAATCAAAAGGCTATGTACATGTTGGGCAGTCAGCAGGAAGGCTTTCAGCAGAAAATATGCCATCACATGCAGAAATAATGGAATTTTCTGGAAAACTTGCTGAAAGGCTTGGTTATACAGAATATGCAGACAGGCATGAAAGCCGTGTTGCAATGATAGCCCGGGATCCAGCAATGGCTAAAATTGATGTGGACGTGGAAATCAAAAAAACACTTGAAAAAATTGCAGCAATAAAAAATTAATGTTATTTTATACTTATTTTCTTCAATGGCTTTGCTTCAACTGGTGGACTGGCATTCCTCTTAACCATTTTTAATCCAAATTTTAACAATTCAATGCCGCCATCAAAAAATTTTTTTCCATCGTTGAGTACAGAATCCACCATATGCGGTACCTCTATATTGATCTGAATTACTGTTTTTTTATCCATAATAGTAAATCAACTTAGTACTATATATAAATAACCATTTTTTAATTCAGCTTCTGAGGGTTGCATATTTGCTATGGTCTGTGGAAGATATAATATTCTTTTCCAGTTATTTACCTCTACAATAAGCTCTCCTGCTTTGTTATAGAGATTTAAATTTTTCTTGTCGGCAAATGGAAGTTTTAACTTGACAACATTTTTTCCATTTTCTCTGAGAAATTCCACAGGCTTTCCCCTATAAAATACTGTATCTGGTTCCAGCTTATTATATAAATCTGTGCCGAACTTTCTGAGTTTTTCCTCTCCAAGAAGCTCATAAGTCTGTAAATAGCTCTTGAAAATCTTTATTTCTGGGAAGGCCGAATCAAGCTCCTGCAAGATTTCACTCTGTGATTCCCGCCATTTCTGGAAAAAATCACCTGTTTCATCAGGGTAAATTTTATTTGCTATAACTGAGTCTACTGGATAGCCATATAGCTGCAGATAGGTAAATGCCCTTTTGGTCTCATTAAATGACATCTGATCTGCATTTGTAACAAGCCGGATAGATGTAATATCTGGATTCTGAAGTATTCCATGCACTTCGCCCAGGTCATCATATAGCTGTTCAGCATTTTTAAAGACCTTGTCACTGGGCATTGGAATGCTTGAAAATGGCCTCATAACAGGCCTCGCAAGTTTAGCAGCTGTTCTGCTGATGGGAAATACCTTCTCCATGTACCATCTCATCACTTCAGGGAAGGATAGCATTCTTAAAGCCTCTCCAGTCGGTGCGCTATCAACAATTATTGTATCAAATTGCTTATTTTTTATATAATCATTTATATAGAGCAGGTATGTGGCTTCCTCAAAGCCAGGAAGAATAGCAATTTCATCAGCTGATATGGGATCAAGCCCCTGGTACTGGAAAAGCGCAGTTAAATATTCTTTCAGGTCATTCCAGTGAGACTGTATAGCATCGTTGATGTTTATTTCCTGTGCATAGAGATTTTCAGAGATTTTTGTTGGCTCTGATTTAACATCTGCCTGCAGTGAATCGCCAAGGCTGTGCGCCGGGTCGGTGGATATCACAATTGTCTTGCTTTTCAATGAGGTCATTGCAGCAGTTGCTGCAGCTACGCTTGTCTTTCCAACGCCTCCTTTTCCTGTATATAACAAAATTCTAGGCATCATACCACTCCTGATTCATTTATTCTATCTACGACAATCAGGGCCAGGTCCATCAACAGGTTTAAATCTTCTGATCTGCCCAAGCCATTCAGGTTTTCAACAGATTTTAAAATATAATCCTTTGCTATTCTGAATGAATAGTCCAGTGAACCTGATCTAAAAATTGCGTCTCTGAACCTTGATTTATAATCTTTATCCCTGTAATTGCCATTCAGTATATCGGTTAAAATTTTCTTTTCAGCTGGATCACTATTTTCGAGCGCATGTATTATCGGCAATGTTATAACATCATGGTTAAGGTCTACCATGGTCGGTTTGCCCATCTCTTTTTCATTTCCAACAATGTCAAGTATATCATCTGTAATCTGAAACGCCATGCCCATATTATATGCAAAATCTTTCAGTTTTATAGAAACATCTTTATCGGCATTTGCTGCGATTGTTGCACCTTCCGCACATGCCGAAAAGAAGTATGCTGTTTTATTTTTTATTATTTCTGTATATGTATTTATATCTAAATTTAAATTTCCTATATTCAATGCTTCTATGATCTGGCCTTCAGCAAGATGGGAAGACCCATCTGCCATTACCTTTGAAACTTCTTTGCCATATCTTGAGCCCAGTTCATATGCCTTTGCGAATAAAAAGTCGCCAACTACTATTGCATTGTCGCTTCCATTCCTGTATACAAGCGTCTCTCTGCCACGCCTGTATCGAGATTTATCTATGATATCATCATGTATCAGGCTTGCAGTATGTATCAGTTCATAGCCACATGCAAGATCGAGTATCTTTTCATATGGCCTGTTGCAGGAAATTTCATAGGATAAAATTGTAAGCAATGGCCTGAAACGCTTTCCACCTGCATCTATGGTGTATCTTGCCATTTCATAAAGGAAGCTCTGGTCTGTTCTGATAGAATCAAGCAATCTAACGTTAATTTCATTTATTTCATCGCGCAGGCCAGATTGCCAGTCAGAAAAATTCTTCATTATAACACCGAGTATAGATATTGTATTAAAAATAACAATTTAAGGTTTTGTAATAGAATTGTAAAGCACCTATTTTTGCATAATAATTTCTATAGATGAAACATTTGATGGGCCATTTTCGCCTTCAAGAGTTTCGGTGTCAAGCTTAATTGATTCGTAATGGATAGTTTGAACAAATTTATGCTTTGTAATTTCTGCAATATCAACGGCCTTGCTGATAGCCTTTCCCCTGGCCTTTATAACTATCCTATCAATGTTGTTGTTATTAAATTGTGTCACAACCGCAAGTACATAGTTCATAGTTGGTTTTTTGCCGACAAAGATTATATTTTCTTCAGACATGTAAATTACCCATACACCTATTAACTTAATATATTTAATTATATCGCTATATTGTTATTTTAACCGAATCATAGTATCGGTGCTGGTCACACCTTTTATGCTCCTTATTCTATCTACTTCCACATTAAGATCATCTATAGTATTTTTGCTAATTCTTACTGCAACGTCAATACGCCCGGAAAACTCATATAAATTGTCATAAACTTCTTTCAATCGGGCTAAAGTTGCCGATGCCAGCTGTGAATCAACGCCTATGAGAACTATAGCATCTATGGAAATCGATGTTTCTATAGTAAATTTAGTTATAATTCCACTTTCTTTAAGGTTAATTATCCTCTTTCTTACAGTACCTTCTGACACATCGAGTTTTCTTGCCATCTCCATATTCGATTCACGTGAATCTCTCCTGAGAAAGTCAATAATTTTAAAATCCAGTTCATCCATTTTTATAAATAGCTTTGAGAGATTTAAATTTATTTATACGAATATTTTATTATCTGTATAAGCCACGGTCACCCTGATCCTTCTTCTTTATAGCTGATTTATCAACATGCATCATCCTCATCATGGGAACTGCGTTAATATTATACTGGGGAAGGCCTGTGTTTGGATCATTTCCAACCTTCATTATCGACATTATCTCTGTTTTTATTTCCAGTACTGTTCCATCATCAAGCGTAACGCGAATCCATTTTGGTTCCTCATCCAGCTTAAATCCAATAACACCATTATCATTTTCGTCCATACTACTTCAATATACGTTAATATAAAAAAATATGCCATATCTCTAAAAAAACTTATTAATAACCAAATGATTAACTGAATAGTCAATTAGACGCAAGGGTAACTAAGCTTGGACAAAGGTGTAGGACTTAAGATTCTATCTCGAAGGAGTTCGCGGGTTCAAATCCCGTCCCTTGCACTTTTATAAAACTTCAATGCAAAGACGA
>JAVYST010000008.1:0-41117 GCA_038729085.1 Ferroplasma sp.
TGTCACCCCACTGATTTTCTGGCGCAGCGATCTCCTGCCTCCAGTATGTTTGACCTTTTTTGTTGATTCATTCTTTTTTATCATATCGATAAAGTAGACAAGCAATCCGCCTCCCAGTATTGCATACACTGGGGCAGCTGTAATATTAAATCTTGCTGCCTCAAAACTCATAAATATTGAAAAAATTGAGAATATAAGTATTAAAAATAGGCCCTCTTTTTTATCCTTCAAAAATCTATATACAATATAAGGCACGCCAGCAATTCCGAGCAGGAATAAACCCGGGCCAAAGTCTGATATGTATTCACCAAGTGGAAGGGCTGCTGCTTCTGCAATAGTAGAATAGACTCTTGATTTTACGAAATAGCCATCGCCGGTTATCAATTCTTTAAGAATTGCTGGATTTGTTTTGCTAAGAACAAATAAAGCGGCTGCTACAGCTATTATCAGGGAAGGGATAGTTATTATCCATGGCTTTCTCGCTACAATGTTAATTAATAAGGCAAATCCGATAATCATCAATCCCATGGCAAGAGGAGGAATAAACCATGGTTGCATCATGCTCGTAAGATAATAATAGTAAAATCCAATCGGGAAAGATACAGCAATGTAAAGCGTAACATAATAGGTTAGATAGCCTGTTGGCTTTTTTAGCATTAAATTATAAAGAAGCTGAACAGCAACATAGATTAAGAGTATAACCTCTATATATGGAAATCCCTGCCAGAATACAATAAGGCCTCCAAGTGATACAGCTGACATTAGAATATAAATAGTTGCTATTTTATTTTCCTTATAATAAGAAATTATAGATGTATAATATGTTCTGAAATCTGTTAACTTTTTAATAATTATGCCCTTCTTTGCTGTTATTATTGCCATTTCAAAAAAGTATATTGAAAACAGTGCAAAAATTAATTCAGGTGTATGCGCCCTGCCGTCTGTTAATATGCCAGATGTTAAATCGCCAGGCATTATAGTAAACAATATAGCTGCAAACATGCCTGCTTTTTTTCCAAAAATAGCCTTTGCCATTAAATAAACAGGTATAATTAAAAGTGCACCGTAAAATGCATCGGATTCGAGAAAAGCATAGTATGCAGCCATCTTCAATCCAAATATTGGAGATAATACATAACCTGCGAATACAACACTCCACATATAAAATGGCGGCCTTGCGTTTACTGTCCCAACAGGATAATTCAATAGTGTTGTATGTAGAAGCTGGCTGTGTGTGCTTAAAATATTCTGTACAAGGTAATAATTGAAATATGGATCACTACCTCCAGAAACATTCAGATATGAATCCTGGAATGCCAGTGACCATACGAAAAAGTTGGAGAGGAACATATAAAGTGCAAATAAGGCGATTAAAACTGGAACCTCTGGATGATTCCGTACTTTTCCAAGAATGTTTTCTTTAATACTCATAGTTTAATTTGGATAATGAAATCTTGATATAAAAATATACCTTATTTTATATCCTGACCTTTATTATCTTTATATATCGATTTAAGGCTATAATCAAATTTTATACTGTTATAGAAAACGGTGTAGCGCGTTTTAAAATAGTATATAATAATTATTGATATTATAATATAAAAAATCAGGAAGTAATTGATCGTAACAAAATAGCCCGAATTTCCTAAAAAAGAAAGCACAAAAGCAATTGCAAGCACACCGGTAGAAATAATAGGCATTGAAATATTGCTGCCATTTTTTAACTTAATCAGGGAAAAGTTTGATATTATATGGATAATGATATATACGAAACTTATGACGCCTGCTATTGCAATAAATGCGTTGAAAAAACCGATATAATATGCACATATAATGGATAGTGCTATTGAAAAGGCAAAAATCATGCCCATAAAATAATTTCTGTTAAATTTTCCACTAATATTAAAATCCTTGCGGAATTTTGGGATCATATGCATGAATGCATTGAGATATGATACACTCAAATTGAATGCACTGAAAACGCCAAAAAATGCGAAAAATATTAGAAATATCAATCCAAATCTGGAATAAACCAGCTCAGTTATATAAAAAGAATTTGCCTCGTAACTGGATATTCCGGCATTTCCTGCGAAAAGAAGAAGGGCAAATGCAGATACGGACATAATTATGCCAGAAATTGTAAATGAAATTAAAAGTGATTTTGGTGTACTTCTATGCGCATTTTCTGTATTTTCTGAAATAAATATGCTGGAACCGCCGCCAGAGAATGCAAGAAGGCCAAAAATTACACCAAAGAAAAACGGGCTAAAACTGAACCTGATTGATCCAAAAGAAAAGGTTGGCGACCTGTTTAATATAAAAATGATGCTCATTGCTATTATAAATATTATTTCCAGGAACCCAGCTATGAGAGTATAGCCCATAGATGTTTTTAATCCCCTTGAAACAACAAGATAGACAAGCGCTATAAACAGTGGTATAAATAGATATTCCAGTACCGGGCTGTATGTGCCAAACAGGTTCATTATGGAATATATAAATCCAGAAATAAAGATTGAAATATTTGGGACAGTCAATAAGGAATATAACATATAGAGCAGAAAGATAAAAAAACCGCCTGACTTTCCAAGTATATTTCCAACATATGAGTAGTAGCCTCCATTTGTGACATAAATTTTTGACAATTCATAAATTGTATACAGCGTAAAATAGGAAAGAAGAAATGAAAATATTATAACAAATGGCAGGAGAGAGCCAGAATACAGTGCTATAACGGAAAATAATGCTATGAAATCCAGCATCGGCCCTATTGAGGTAAACGATTGCATTACAGCCTCTTTTAATCCTACATTTTCCATGTGTCCGTATTTCACCAATATTTATAAAATCTTGTTTAACAAGTGATAAATTAAATTATCAGGCATGCCTTGGCACACCAGACAGCAGCTGGCCGAGATTTATTTCAAAGAATGACAGTGGATTCTGAATTTCAAATTTTTTCAGGATCTCTGGAGCCATCTCTCCTATAATGCCGGTATATACTCCATTTACCATTATGTTTCCACCACGCCCATAAATTATTTCTGGATATGCTGCCCTGTTTATCACAGGCACAGTATCCATGCTTCTTTTCAAAAAATACTGAAGCATACTATATATATCAGAATAAGAAGCTTTTGAATTGTTATAAATAAGGCATAGATGAGTCTCCTGCACTCCGTTATTTATGACATCGCCGATCTCAAAAATTTTTACTGGCATCCCCCTGCGTTTATTTATGCGCAGGAAATTTAGCATGCCTGGATAGAGCCGGTCTCTCATAACAGAATAGTCCATGCTTTTAGGATTGCTTATTGAAATTTTTCCATTGTAAGAAATACCAGCATAATAATCTATAGAATTAAGCACAAATGTTTTAATCTCCTGATAATTTAAAGAGATCAATATATCATTTATTATATCAATATCAGCATAGATATGATAAGGCTGGCCGGTATTCACCATTTTCAATTTTTTTTCGGCAATATTATCATATCCATATGCCTTTGCTATATCTTCTATAATATCCACTGGGCCCATTACATCTATTCTATTTCCCGGTACATTAACACGGAAGCCAGCAGCAGTTATTTCACATCTGAAGCCCATTTTCCTCAACAGTGGTATAATGTCAATTCCAGTAACGCCAATCAGCCTTGCAACTTCTTTCTCTACCATATCGATTTCCCTGAAATCATATGACAGTGTTTTGCTGCTTTTTTCTGATGTTGAAACTTTATAGCCAAGATATGACATTTCATAGGCAAAAAGATAAAATGCCGATCGCACAGCGTTATAATCGGTCCCAGTTATGTCAAAAAAAAGGTTCGATGTATCTCTGCTTATGCGCGATTTTATGCCATTGATCACAGGTGGCATAGACAAAACATTGTTTTCATTATCTGTTATTACTGGAACTAATTTTTTCGATTTTATGAGCTTGCTGAATTCAATTCCTTTAGGATGATTGTGCAATATTTTTTCTGCAGTGCCGCTATAACCGTCATAGGTTGTAAACTCCAATTTTTTTGCATCTGCTATTGAAAATTTGAATGGCGGCTTTATTTTATCGAGGTCGTGTATTCCAATTGCAACCTTTTTTCTTGATTTTCCAATAGTTTCATGCAGTCGCTCCTGGTATGATATTATATGTTCATAATAATTGCCAAGCGGGCCTCCTTCGGCAGTGAAGCTCAGCACATATGGCCTTTCATCTAAAACAGCAGGCTCTACTTCTAACTTAATATCGTTAGAAGTTAAGGGGCTTTTAATTATAAAATTGGAATCGTAAAAAATTTTCATGCTTGCCTTCAATGCATAAAAGGAATATAGGTCTGGGCGGTCTGGGTTAAATTCAATTTTTAATTCATCTTCTGATTTTTCAATTGTATAGCCTATGACACTGGAAAATTCATAAAGGCGTGAAACGTAATTATTGCCAATATTCTTATTTAAAGTATCAATGCTATCCTTTATAACAACCATTAAACTGCGATTCTTTCACTTTATATAAATTTAGTTTTTTTGTTTTTGTTTAGCATATTCCCGCAGGATGAACCTTATGAGATCGTTTACTGAGATTGCATTGCCATTTTTGACCTCATTTTCCAAATTTTCATATATATTTTTTGGAAGCTTGAGATCAACCTTGCTGGTTGTAGCTGTCTTATTTTTATTTATAAAATCACTGATAGCTACCCGGATAGCTTCTGATACGCTATCATAATTATTTTTTGCTACTATTTCCTCAAGTTGTTTAACAAGATCTTCAGAAACGCGGATTGTTATTCTGTATGGTACTGACATTCCAATAGATTAAATTAACAGCTCATATAAAGTTTTGCAAATATATGTTAATATTGAATGGTTTTATTAACATGGTAATGTATTATATGATAAAGTATGGCTATAATGGAATGAAATTTTCCGGTTTTCAACGTGGCAATGGCACAAATAGCGTGGAAGATAATATAATAAAAACATTAAATAAATATCAAATAGCAACCAGCATAGAGAGTGCAGCAAGGACAGACCGATATGTATCAGCACTTGGCAATGTATTTCTCATAGAAACAGGCCAGGATATTGATAAAATTATGAGAATCCTCAATGCAAGGATTAAAAACATGTTCTTTATTTCTTATGCAATTCTTGATTGTTATTTCAATCCAAGGCATAACACAGCAAAATATTATTCTTATATAATGGGCAGCGTCATTGACATAGAGAAAATTATATCCATTTTAAAGAAATTTGAGGGAAAGCATGATTTTATAAATTTTTGCAGGGCCGATGGAAGAAATACTATCAGGACGATAGATAGTGTGAATTGCTGGGATTATAATGGCATGCACATAATTAATTTCTATGGCAAAAGCTTTGTATGGCACCAGCTTCGCAGTATAATTGCCTATGCAGAAAGAAGCAAAGCAGGCGATGACCCCTTTTCATTAGAGAAAAAATTTACATATTTAGCTGATCCTGAACCACTGATTCTTATGGATATAATTTATGATGGAATAAAATTTACAAATTTTGATTTTAAGCACTCAAAGAAATACCTGGATAGCATGGTGAATAATGCCAGAATAGAAAGCACAATATATGATCTGCTTTATATTAAAGGAAATATTAAACAGTGAACTGAAGGAAGCGTGCCATAATATAGTATATATCAAATAAAAATTATACTTATTTTAGAAAATAAAAATAAAATTATATAGAAATAAGGCCTTATGTTTTTAATGAAAACAGAGGAGTTATTTTTAGAAGATTCATACTTAAAGGAATGTGAAGGGAAAGTTGTTATGAGTGAGTTTACAGATCTGACAGTAGACAGAACTATTTTCTTTCCTACAATGATGGGGCAGCAAAATGATAAGGGCGAAATAATTATAGATGG
The DNA here is from genome assembly GCA_038729085.1 of Ferroplasma sp. GTDB lineage: Archaea > Thermoplasmatota > Thermoplasmata > Thermoplasmatales > Thermoplasmataceae > Ferroplasma. Next base: position 5,903 of record JAVYST010000008.1, read on the forward strand.
CAAAAGCTATGGGATTATAGATGTGTGGACAGATGGTGATTACATACATCTCATATCACTTGATACATATCCGGAAGATGTAAAGGGCAAGGTAATAAAGCAAAAAATTGATTGGAATATTAGAAATATTCATATGCGTTTTAGAACTGCAATGTTTATCATTTCCGGGCTTGCCTATAAGTTTTATGATGCAAAATCAAGAATCAGCCAGACCTATGATGATAAATCATGGGTTGACATATACATAGATGATATTACCGATGAAATACTGAAAAATATAAAGGATGAAGCCAATAAAATAGTGAAAGAAAATGTTCCTGTTAAAATAGAATATATGGAAGAAGCACAATTTCCAAGAGAAGAACAGCGATTAAGCTATTCAACTGGTTTGCTTCCAACAGATGAAAAGTTGAGAGTGATTAATATCGCTGGCCTGCCAAACCAGGCAGATTATGGGTTGCATGTTGCAAATACCGGAGAAATCGGAGAAATAGAGATAACCGGCTCCATGGTAAAGGGAAAACTGGGCAAGAGATTGACCGTAACATTGAAATAAATTAAATTTCAATAAAAATAGGCAACTCTTTTAATGAATTATGCCTTTTGCAATATCTGAAAGGGCTATTCTATTTGCAGGCATAGCAGTTGAGTGGTAATTAATATGGATAAGGGCAAAAATATAAATGAAATGGAACTCATTAATAAAATGAACCGTGGCCTCGTGTATTTAGCCATTGCAATATCAATAATTGTTTTCTTTTATTCGCTGCCTTTTACATTCTCTGAGATGCCAGCCATAACAAAAATATCTTCATCATATATCTATCTGAACATTTCACTCAGTTCAGGGATGGCATATTTCCTTCTTATATTTTCTATGATTATAGTTTTTGCCTCATTTATTCCACTTGTATATTCAAATGACCAATTTACAGGCATGAGCAGAAATGGCAATGCATTTTATTATTCCATATTTTCTATATATATGGCAATAATGATTTTTTTGTCAGCTGTTATTGAGATATTTGATCCTGCAATAACTGTAAATCCCTTATCAAAAATGGGCATAGGCATTCAAAATTTTGTTTACCTGTCTGAAGCAATAATACAGATTGGATTATTTGTAATTATACCGCTAATAATTATGACGGCAATATATCTTGCCATAACTAAAAACCTCACACTAAAAAATATGTTGAAGCCGGGAGAAAAAATAAAGAGAGCTATGGTAGGAATGATAGTTATCACCGGCATTATAGCAGTTTTTGCCACTAATTACGGTTTTTATGATACCATACTTCTTTATATATCAACCCTGCTTCTTGCATTTATTTATTTAAAATATGGCATGCTAAGGGCGATACTTGTAAGCTTTATTTCATCGACCATTGATTTTGCATCCATACTGTTCAGTTCCAGCATTGCACTTTCACTGGCCATGTCTATATTCTTATTTATATGGGCATTTGCTGGCCTGTATACAGTTACATTTTTCTACGTTGAAAAAAAGAGAAAACAGAACGAAGAATCAGAAAAGCAACCACAGAGTGAGAATAATGAGGTGGGCAATAGCCAGGAGAAAAAGTATGGCAATCCTGCAAGGAATATGAATCCAGACGAACTGTGGGTTAGAAGTGCGTGTGCGAACTGCGGAAATGTTGAATACAGGGTGAATCCTGACCTTTCGCTGGTATGTACAAATTGCGGGCAGGAATATAGCAGGGATTCGTCAGGGCCATTCAATATAGTTATTGATAAAATTACCCTGCACAGGAATTCATAAATGTTTTTATATGCGCTTATATTTATGTATAGATTATTATGGTAACTAAACCAGGACGAATGTATACAAAAATTTCAGGTCCAGCATACACAAGAAAGGAATTTATGGGAGGAGTCCCCTATCCAAAGATTACAACCTTTGTGCAGGGCAACCAGAAAAGGGATTTTGAAATAGAAATGCAATTAATAGCCGAAGAAGCATGCCAGATCAGGCATACAGCCCTTGAAGCAGCAAGGATTTCTATTAATAGAAAACTGCTGGACCAGATGGGCGCAGGCAACTATTTCCTTCACATCAGGCCATATCCACACCAGGTAATAAGGGAACATAAGATGGCAACAGGTGCCGGTGCAGATAGAATTTCAAGTGGTATGAGAATGGCATTTGGAAAACCGGTCGGAACAGCCGCAAGAGTACATCCCGGCGAGATAATAATGGTTGGGAAGGTAGACCGCTCAAACGCAAAAATTCTGAAAGAGGCATTAAAAAAATCTTCTATAAAACTTCCCACACCATGTAAGGTAATTATAACAAAGGGAATTGAAATAACCTCTAAAATGGGTTTATAAATTTATTTTTTAAAGCGTGCTTCCCTGCTCCCTATAAAATCCTGTATTAATTTTGCAGCAAGCATCGGTGTATTTCCATTATCATATAATGGCGTGAGTTCATTTATATCAATTCCGATTATCCTATCCGAAACTGATGCAAGGATATTTTTTACATCTGTTGATGTTAAACCATATGGTTCTGGTGTTCCAACTCCAGGTGCATATGCCGGGTCAAATCCATCCATATCTATTGAAAAATATATTCTGCCGCCAGATTTTTTCTTAATTTCTTCTATAACGGCTTCAATGCCTGCAGACCTCACCTCATTGGCCGATATAAAACGTACCTTATGGTAATCGGGCGATGAGGCTTCCTCAAGTGATGTGGACCTTGTGCCTACAGATATAATCTTATTTTCTCCAAGCAGGTCAAGCGCCCTTCTTGTTACACATGCATGATTGAATTTATTGTCCATATATGAGTCACGGAAATCAGAATGAGCATCTATGATAACCATTGAAATGTTGCTGAGGTTTCGCAGTGCACCTACGGTGATAGAATGCTCGCCACCTAACATAATTGGAATTTTTCCATCATGAAATATTATATCTGTGACAGTTTCTACTTCACTCAATATATAATCTACATCCTCATATACTGGAAGGTCGCCCAGGTCGCATATTTTGCAGTCCAGGAAATTAACATTGTAATTTACCTCATAGGATTCCAAATTATCATAAGCTGACCTTACAGCATTCGGGGCAAAGCGGGAACCTCTTCTATAACTTGAGGTATTGTCAAATGGAACGCCAAAAATGACATAATCTGCTTCTTCATAATCAGATAGGGCATCTGCTATTTTTAAAAAGGAGAAATGCGACTTTAATTCTGCAGCATTATCTTCCTTTTTCCCATAGCTTCCCAATATGGCACCTCTATTCCTGGTTTTAACTTATCCTGGTCTTCCGGCTCTATAGGCAAAATAAATGTTTCAAAACTCTCTGAGTCCATCAATTGAACCTCATTATTTGCTATTGAAAGTATCTGCGCATTTTTTTTAACTATAATTGGCACCTTTACTTTATGTTTAACAGGGTATACTACACTGTGTTTCTGACTGTCAAAAACTCCTATTGCAACAATTCGCCCCTTGGCCTCACCATGTTTTCCAGGTTTTGACATTGTAATATCAACAATCTTGCAGGGTGAATCATCTATTAACATGTATCTGCCAACCTTTAATTCTCTAACTTCAGCTTCTGTCCAGCTCATAATTAATCCTCTGGTTAATATTTTAAGCCCATATATATTTTTATATCAATATGGCCAATATTTAATTTAAAGGTAATTTAATTTGTTGTAAGGGCCTATGTCATCTATATTATTCCGGCCCTTGACTATTTTGCCATTAATAATTACGTATTTTACATTTACAGAGCTTGCAGAAAATACAATATTATTAATTAAGTTTCCATCACTGTATGGAATTGTATTAAAATGGTTGAGGTCCAGTATAGCAATATCTGCCAGATACCCTTCAGCAATGATGCCTATTTTAGCTTTAAGTGCTATTCCAGCATTCCTTGTAGCCATATCAAAAATTTGCTGTGATTTCACTGTATTGGCAGACCAGCGGTCATTATTAATTGCAATGGCAGAGAATTTCATTTCTTCAAACATATTTAAAGAATTGTTGCTGCCTGAACTGTCCGTTCCCAGAGTCACAGAAATATTGTTTTCCAGCATTTCCGGTACTGGCGCAATTCCGCCAGATGCCAGTTTTGCATTGCTGATGGCATTCCATGAAACCACTGTGCCAGTTTTTGAAAGCATCCTCATTTCATTTAAGGTTACCCATACACAGTGTGCAGCAATTACTCTGCTGGATAGAAAATTTATGGCGTTCAGATGCTCAACAGGTCTTTCATTGTGGAGCTTTACAAAATCATAAACCTCCTTTCTGGTTTCAGAAAGATGTGTATGAATCATAACATCATATTTTTCTGCTATTTCCTTGACACGGTAATAATTTTCATCTGATGAAACATATATGCCCTGAACCCCAATCATAGGGGTTACAGTTTCATAATGTTTGGCTTTTATAAAATTTTCTGCGTTTTTTACAGGGTCTCCATTTTGTGTTGTAAATTGTTTGTCCAGTGTAGCCCATGCAAGAAATGCCCTGATGCCTGTTTCCCTGGCAGCCCTTTCAATTATATCTTCTGAATAATAAAGATCGACGAAGGATGTTATTCCAGAATCAATCATTTCTTTCATGCCAAGTATGCTGGAATTAAATATGCCATCATCGCTCCTTTTGGAATCAAGATCGGATGTTTTTTCCAGAAATTCTTTTAAGACCATGTCATCAAGCAAACCGCGGAAACCGGTCATCCCGACATGTGCATGTGTATTTATAAATCCAGGAATTACAACCATGCCAGCAGCATCTATTTCATCATCATGTTCGGGAAAGCCATTGCCGATATATTTGATTAAATTATTGTCTATTAGTATATTTGCCTTTTTAATTTCTCTATTCTCATTTTCTGTAATAATCGTTCCATTTTTTATAAGCAGTAACATATTCATGTATGCTGATTTAATTAATAATTATTATTAAGCCATTTTAATCTTTTATTCCCTTGCGCACCTTGATTGCTACACCGGCATCAAGATCAACCATTGCTTTATATGACATCATAGCAGTTCCAGTACCCCTGAGTTCATTGTTATATGTCATTATAACCTCATCATATGGCCTGATGTCATCTGTAGCATTCTGGACGCCAATAGCATATACATTTGATGTTGGCATAAAGTTATCTATGCCCACATTGAATTTATTATTTTCAAGGAAAAATTTTGCAGATTCTGGTGTGATGGAAAACCTTCCAGTTTTTTCATTAAAAATGAAGAGCAATTTATTTTTTCTAACCAGCATATTCTGATGAAAATTATTGATCAGATTCATATTATCGAGGTATTTGTTTATCCATTCACCAAACTGGAATCTCAGCAAGGCGCGATAATCGTCTATATTATTTCCCTTCTGGCTATCTTTCTGTATTATGGAAGCCAGGGCCTCACGGAGTTTTGCAAGGTTTTCCGGAGCTGTAACTCTTCCCTCTATTATGGTAGATGATGGTGGCAGTACCTCTTCTATAAAAGATAAGTCTTCAGGTATATAAGCAATAACATGGCTATAATCGTTATTATTTAAATACCTGGATATTAAATTTTTCATCATAGTTTTTTCATCTTCATACCATACTCCAATAACAGGTATATCATAATACCTGGCAGGGTAGCCATATTCCAGCTCACGTGGAACAAGGCCAACTGGAGACGTAACAATCAACTCATGCAAATATTTTCTATACTGTAAAATTTCAGATAGAATTTTCATATGGCTCTTTGATTGCGAATATGGTTTTTTTGCTGAACATGGAAGCAGAAGCGCTATATTCCTTCCAGCAGGTTTTTTGTAAATTTCAATCTTGTTTCGGTATAATGCTATATCAGGGCGGTCCAGTGCTTCGATGCTATTTGCCTGTATATATGGTGTCCTTGATGGGAATACTTTTCCATACTCTTTATTATATTTTAAATCAATAATTCTTAAAATTTCAAGTGCCTTGCCAGAAATGGAGATCTTTTCAACAACATCCCTCAATGTTCCATTCTTAATTGAATCATATAATGAATTTAGAATAGCCGAAACAAAGCCAATGTTATCAATAAGAGGATCATCGCCTGTTTTTGATTTCCCAAGAAAATTATATTTTATTCCATCCGCACTTTCTTTTCTGATGTATATATCATCAAATAAATCTATTCCAAGGTATACAAGTACAGGTATAATATATGGATCTGAAACACCCTGCAAATAAAAAAGTTTTTTAAAGCCATATTTAAGCCGCAAGCCAACCACAAAATCCACTAATTTCGCTGGCCTCTGTATTAATTCCATTCCATTGAATATAATTATAATTTTATTTCCCTCAACAATCTTTTCGCCGTTTAGAAATGTGGGATAATAAATATTTTTTTCAAATTTCTCTCCCATAACCTCAATATAGTTGCTATTGTAGTAATCGCCTGAAAATGTATTGATCAGTGCTGGAATTTTTAAATTATCCACATAGCCACTGCGTGAAAAGCAAAATGTATATTGCATATCCTTAATTTTAACTGGCATAGCATAGAATTAAAAGCGGTTATATATATCCTTTCAAAAAAAATTAAATTATTTTGTGGTTATTCTTACGACGTTGCTTCCCCTGATGATAATTTTTCCAATTTTTCTCTGTGTTTCTCCCTCTTCTTCTGCATCATCAAGCGTCATATTCATATATTCATCATATCCGGATAATATGCCAACCAGCGATCTATTGTCTTTCAAAAGTAGCGTAACTTTCTTATTTAAATTCTCTTCTAACATTTTCATTGGTAGTATTGCCATTTTATCACCTAATTATATTCTCCTTCATCATTATACTGGTCATCGTGTTCCATCATAACCTTTAATAACCCGCCCAGAACCTCCTTGAGGCTGTCCAGTTCCTTCCTCATGTCTTTAACCTCTCTGGATAATTCCTGTACGTCCTTTATGTTATTCACTTCTTTCATAATTAACACCTGATATATTTATATTGCCATAATCCGGAGCGATTTTCCTCACTTCATTTCTGTTGCAATTGGTACAGAATAGCTTATTATCTCTCAATACAAGCACTTGCCTGCAGATTAGGCACCTGGTTTCCAAAACACCAAGATTCTGTTCGAATATAGTTATGTATAGAGGCTTTGTATGTATAGCCCTTCCACGAATCAAATCCCCGATGGTAACAATATGCGAATACATAGCCTTATTTGCTACTGGTAATTTTAAGCGTGATTCAATGCTGATTTTCTCAAGATTGCCTTTTTTTTCTACTCCTGAAATGAATACTACTGCTTCCTTATTGATTATTCTGATGATTTTTCCATATACTATATCACCACGTTTTATCTCTACTGCCTTTTTATCTGTGTTTACTGAAATAGTAAGTGTTTTTTCATTTCTATCAGGAAAACCGAATGCTGTAGCAATTACATCGCCATTTACATTATCTGTATTTCTTCCTGAGACATACTCTTCCTCTTTTGCGATTATTTCTCCAGGAAATACCAAATTTTTCTCCATTTGTTTACCCCATATAAGCATAATATAACATGCAAAGAGATTATTTTATGCCTGTGTATTACAAATTATTTCATTTATTATTAATCTTTTGTTTAAAATATTAATCAAGTGAAAATTCAAAAATAGCCTATTAAATGGATAACTATAATTATAATAAATACAAAAGTCAGATATGGTGCTGTGTATACAAACAATTTAAAAGAGGATTTTTTGTCTGGCTTCTTTATAAAGGAATATGAGAATACTATAATAGGTACTGAGAGTATAAGCACGGGAATAAGGTAAAACAGATTTAGAATCCCTGCAATATAGGGAATAATAGAGAAAACAATTAATAGAATTGACGCCGTTGAAATAGCAATTGCTGTAGCCCTGTCTGAGTGGACCACTGGAAACATAGGTACGCTTGCTTTCTTATAATCATCGCGATACCTGTAGGCAAGGCTCCACACATGCACTGGAATCCAGAACATAACCAGGAAAAACAATATGATTGGCAGCCAGGAAAAGCTTGAAGTCACTGTATACCAGCCGATAAGAACGGGAAAAGCCCCTGAGAATCCTCCATATATAATGCTATATGGCGATATTTTTTTAAGCAGGTAACTGTAAATGAACACATTATCGAAGATTCCGAAGGCCATAAAAAATGAAGCAAGGTAGCGCCCGAAAACCAGCAATAAAAGTACAGAAAAAATAGACAGCCCATAACCAAATATTAATGCACCCATATTGCTGATTTTTCCTTGGGGAAGTGGCCTGCCCTTCGTTCTTTCCATTATTGAGTCCATATCCCTGTCAATATAATTTGTAAGGCCCTCTGCACCCATGGAACCTGTTGCAACGGCGGCTATTACGACTACAAGCAGCATGATTGTGGTGAAATTAAAATTAACTATTCCTATTAACGCCCCAGCAAAACCTATGAAAACAAGCAACCACCAGACCTGGGGCTTGGAATATTCTATATAAGTACGTGCTGTCTTTAACATTGAACCGAAAGTTTATTATTATCTTTGATAAATACATTAGTATAACTGAACTCCCTCTGCCACTTGCAATAATTCTATGGTGCTATTATGCACCCTGCCATGCTGAATGCCAATCATGCATCAATTAAAGTGAAAGATTAATATGCCTGTGTATAATTCAACATTGTGTCAGACACAAAAAATATTAATAAAATAATAGAACAAACACGTAACAATACATTGGGAAATATTCCAGTAGTCCTTGTCCCCGTATGGCAGATAAAGATCAGGGAACGCTTTGGAATTAATGTTGACAGGGAAATAGCTGAATATATAGTTCTGGCCATTCATGAAAACGGAACTTGGAAAAGGCAGAGGGCCCTGCATAAGATAGAAAAACTGCTTATTCAAAGGGGCAACGACGTACCGGACGCCAGAAGAATGGCAGCAAACATACTGGAGATGGCTATTGGATCAACAAAGCAATAAAATCAATAGAAAATCGCTTGAGCTATTCTTGCAGAAACTTGAATTGGCAGATAAATATAATATAATGCTGGAACAGTACCCTACAGATAGCCAGACTGCTGCCACGATGCTTTTTGAAGCTTTTATGGATGGAAATATTTATAATAAAAACACAGTAGACCTTGGAACGGGAAATGGCATACTCGCTATTGGCTCAAAATATCTCGGTGCCATAAGTTCAACTGCCGTAGACATAGATAAAAACATGGCTGCTATTGCAAACAAAAATGCTATGAATGCAGGAATGGAAATAAATGTGCTTAATGAAGACATAAAAGAGGTTTCTGGAGAATATGATACAGTTTTAATGAATCCACCATTCGGTTCTATTATTAAACATGATGATTTAAGTTTTATAGATAGGGCAATTGCTATTGGTAAAAATATATATGCAATACATAATATGAAAAGCAGGGAGTTTATAATAAATTATTATTCGTCCAGGTCTACTATTATACGCGAAACAAAGATTTTTGTGAATATTCCACATCTTTATGCCCACCATAAAAATGTTCATTATGATATAGAAGCACTTTTAATATATGCACGTACATTTTAAAAAAATAATTATATGTATTTGAGATATAGGTATGAATAAAGATGGCCGGGTTGGGGTAATGGATATCCTTGGGGACTGTGGATCCCCGGACCCGGGTTCGATTCCCGGACTCGGCCCTTGATTTAGTTATTTATTTGTTGAAATTTTAGCAATGTATAGAAATCATAATTTGCAGTATTTCTATTTGATAAAATGCTATTTCTGCAACACTCTTTTATATGATTTTAATATTATGTATTATGGATAAAATTAATAGGGCAGATTTATTGAAAAACCCGGTAAAGGACACAATTGTAAATAAAGATACAACATTGAAAAAATTGATGGATATGTTTCAGCTCAGCGGTGGATTTACTGCAAAAAAGATTTTTGAGGGTTACGAAATTTTGAAGGAGGAATTTACATCGGATGAAACAACATTTTTGTCTTTCCCAGCAGACATAATTTCAACAGGGACCAGGGGAGTAATAAATGAACTTGTGAAAAACAAGCTTGTTGACGTTATTATAACAACTAATGGAACGCTTGACCATGATATTGCAAGGACATATACAGATTATTATTCTGGTACATTCAACTTTGGTGATACAAAATTAAGGGACATGAATATAAACAGGCTTGGAAATGTCTTTGTTCCAGATGAAAGTTATGGTATCGTAATTGAAAATCGCGTTATGCCATTCATCGAGGAACTTTACAAAATAAAAAAAGAATGGGCGCCTGTTGATTTAATCAAAGAAATTGGCTTGAAATTAAACAATGATGATTCTATTCTTTATAATGCTGCAAAAAATGATATTCCTGTTTTTGTTCCGGGCATAACAGATGGGTCCTTTGGTTCTCAACTCTGGTCATTTTACGAAATGAACCATGATTTTAAAATAAACATCCTTGAAGACGAACATCGCCTTTCGGATATAATTTTTGATGCTAAAAAAACAGGTGCATTAATGATTGGAGGCGGAATATCAAAGCACCATACCATATGGTGGAATCAGTTCAGGGATGGGCTGGATGAAGCAGTGTATATTACTACAGCACAGGAATTTGATGGTTCTTTATCTGGAGCAAAGCTCGAGGAAGCAATAACATGGAAGAAGGTTAAAGAAAATGCAAAATTTGCAAATATATATGGGGATGCAACAGTTATATTGCCTTTAATTGTTGCACCATTCCTGTGAAAATACAATTTTAATATTTTTATATTTATGATAATTCTTTATCTTTAGTTTCCGGTGCATATTTTACAGTAAAAATTAACCCTATCAGTTCAAATATGGCAAAATAGATAACTATTGTTTTTAATCCATAAAGTGCGTCTATGATGGGAAATGTAAATACTGCAAGAATTGATCCAAACCTTGAAACCGACGTGGCAAAACCCATAGCAGTAGCACGTATTCGTGTAGGAAATATTTCGGCTGGATACGTATAGGTAATTGGGCTTGGGCCAACATTGTGGAAGAAGTGCACCATGCCAAAAGCGCTGAATGTCATTAAGAGCCCTACAACTGTATATACATTTATAAAAAAGAATATAAATAAAACTATAAAAGCCCCAAGGAAGCCAAGAATTAACAATAGCCTTCTTCCAATTTTATCCACATAATAAATTGCTATAAGGAAGCCGATTACAACAGGTATTGATTCTGCCATGCCGGTGAAAACAACATATAAATCCTTATAATAGGATGTTATTTCAGTTGAGAATATTAATGGCGAATATGTCCAGATTCCATAGCTTACCACATCGTATGAAAACCATGCTATCGATATAAATATTAAATATATGCCATATTTCCCTTTAAAAATTTCCATAATTTTTGTTTTTCCCTGGCTGACAGGTGGCAAATTACTAATAGCATAACCTGTTTTTGACTCAATATTTTTCTTTGCCTTTTCAGCCTCATTTTTACCGTATTTATTCTGTATCCAGTAAGGGCTTTCAGGAATGTTCCTTCTGGAATATAGCACAAGTATTGGGAACACCGCACCAACCATATACATATAGCGCCATGCATTTACGCCCGTGTACAGTATAAGTGGCACTGCAATTCCCAGAAATATCAGTGAACCTATTGAAAATGAAAAAATTGTGAAAAACATATATTTTCCCCTTGTTTTTCTTGGCGAAAATTCAGCTGCTATGGATGAACTGATAGGGTAATCCGCACCTATGCCTATGCCTACTATCAACTCCAGAATTGAAAAATTAATATAATTGGTAGAAAAGCCAGTAAGCAGGAGGAAAATTGCGACAAAAATTAAATCATACATATATATGTATCTTCTTCCATATAGATCTGAGATATAACCAGAAACCATGCTTCCAACCAGAACACCGGTAATAGAAGAAATTCCCATAATTGATATTTCATAACTTGTCAGCGACATAACGCTTATAAGATAAAGCAATGCGTAAGAAAATACGGTTAATGTATATCCATCCATTATCACTCCCATAGCAGATAATATCGTAACTTTTTTAACGAATTTATTTGCTGGTAGATCGGACATTGTGTTATATGATTCCATGGCAGTAAATTCTAAATTGTTATATAAAAATTTAGTATATACTTATTTATTGGTTATTATCGATAGGGCAAACATTAAAAAAATTGTGAATTATATTGCATGCCGAAGATTCCTATGAGAAAATTTATAACATAAAAAACTGCGAAATTATGCTATATTGTGAATAGCCTTGCCTGATGCTATAAAGGTATTAAGAATTAGAATGAAGATTGAATCTAATCGATAAACTGTTTTATAGTTGAATATATGAAATAATAACAATGAAACATGGAATTTAAAAAATATTTATATATTATAGAGTAATTAAGATTCGACGACGGTCATAACATCGGGGAAATACCGGGTCTCATTCCGAACCCAACGGTTAAGTCCGGTGTGTTATATATTGTACTATCTTCCGCGAGGGGATGGGAACTATATTTCGCTGTCGTTATTTATATTCAATTTTTTTAATAGAATTATTTTTTATTCAATTGCTAAAATAGTTGAAAAGATTAATTAATTCCGTTTATATTCTGGTTTATGATTGATCCATGGGCCGCAAACCAGTATTTTGATTACGAGAAATTAATAAAAGAATTTGGAATTGAAAAAACTGATGATTTTTTTGATTTTTATCTGTTCAGGCGGCATTTAATATTCGGCCAGCGTGGCCTGGATTATATTGAATATTCGATAAAAAATGGCAAAAAATTTAATGCAATGACCGGTTTAATGCCTTCCGGGCATATGCACCTTGGAAACAAATTAACGATAGACCAGATAATTTATTTTCAAAGCCTTGGCGCTGATGTTACAGTTGCAGTAGCTGACCTTGAATCATATACTGCAAGGGGAATTTCATTTGAAAATGCCAGGGAAATAGCAATTAATGAATATATTGTAAATTACATATCAATGGGTTTAAAACCGTGTAAAGTATATTTTCAATCAGAAAGCTATGAGACACAGAATTTATCTTTTGTACTTTCAAATGAAACTAATATAAGTGAGCTGAAATCAATTTACGGATTTTCTGATTCGAGTTCTATTTTACACCTAAATGCACCCATAGTCCAGGCATCTGATGTATTGCATACACAGCTTGAACAGAATGGGGGGCCAAGAGCAACAGTTGTTCCTGTTGGCGTTGATCAGGATCCACATATAAGATTGATGCGTGACCTTGCAAAGAGGATGAGAATTTATAATGTAAAGGCAGAGAAAGATAATATAGCTATATATATACGCGGGAGCGAAAAACCCGATACATATATTGACGCAGCAAGAAAAGCACTGCAAAAATCAGGATATAATGTAACTGTAAATTATGAATACCGTGCAATGTATGTAAACAATGGAAAGCCAGAGGATAGAATATCAATAGATATGCTGCTTGCCAATATAGAAAATAATTTTAATAAATTTGCATTTATTGAGCCATCAGCAACTTTTCAGAAACTTGAAACGGGATTAAAAGGAGGCAAGATGTCGTCATCAATTCCGGATTCGTTGATAGGCCTTAATGATTCAGAGCAGGATGCAAAAAACAAAATTAAGCATGCTGTAACTGGTGGCAAACAGACAATAGAAGAGCAAAAAAAATATGGTGGAAATCCAGATATATGCCCGGTATTTGAACTTTATAATTACCATAATAGCGATGATAAATACGTATCTAGAGTTTACAATGAATGCAGAGGCGGTGTAAGGATGTGCGGAAATTGCAAGGCTGAGGCTGGAGAGAATATAGCATTATTTCTGCGTAATTTAAGGGAAAAGAAAGATGAATCGCTGTCCAGAATAGATAATTACCTCATAAAGAGGTCGTTCTGAATAAGCTTATAAAGATTTCCCAGCTCCCCCGGCTTGAATATGCCGTATTCAGTTATAAATGCAGTTACGTATTCATGTGGTGTTACATCAAAAGCCGGGTTTTTTGCTCGTCCGCCAGCAGGGCCGATATGCGTATTGTTTATGTTTAGAACCTCATCTTCATCTCTTTCTTCTATTGGAATGCCATCGCCATTTTTCAATGAAAAATCAAATGTGCTCCCCGGTGCGGCCACATAAAATGGAATGTTATTCACCTTTGCAAGCACAGCCTTTTCATATGTGCCTATTTTATTGGCAAAGTCCCCATTTGCAGCAATACGGTCTGCACCCACAATTGCCAGGTTTATATCATTTTTTCTCATATAATATCCTGCCGCATTGTCGGCTATTATGGAATAGCCAATGCCTTCCTGCTGAAGTTCCCATGCTGTAAGTTTGGCGCCCTGCAATCTTGGGCGTGTTTCGTCAACAAAGACAAATATATTCTTTCCCTCATCATGGGCAATTCTCATTGGAGCAAGGGCAGTTCCCCAATCTACAACTGCCAGAGCACCGGCATTGCAGTGGGTTAATATTTTATCATTTGCCTTTATAAGTGTATTTCCAAATTCACCCATCTTTCTGGATCTTTCTGTGATTTCCAGCGCATATCTGCGTGCAGATGATTCACTGAATTTATTTTCCTGCATATATTTAATTGCTTTGAAAAGATCGAATGCTGTAGGCCTTGAAGCAGCAATTTTTTTTACAGCTTCATCCATATTTTCTTTATTTTTGCTGCACATAGCCAGGCCATAGGCAGCTGTTACACCAATAGCAGGTGCTCCTCTTACAACCATATTTTTTATTGCGTAGAAAATATCATCACTATTTCTGGCAGAAAATATTTCAATTGATTCTGGAATTTTTCTCTGGTCTATCAACTTTACCTGGTTATCTTCATACCAGACGGCAAGCATAGTTTTTGTTTCCCCATTTACGTTTATTTTCATATCGGGCAATTTAAAAATTGGATATTAAGCTTTTCATAAACTATTCAATATTCGTTAATTTAGAGCCAAAACTCTATAAAAATATATGGCTTTGCATGACCAAAACTAAAAGCTTAAAATACTATTTAGTAATATCATTTTACGAAAAAAGTTATATCTATCGATTGTATAATGCTGACTACACGTTATGGGTCCGTAGCTCAGCTAGGTAGAGCGTCTGGCTTTTAACCAGACGGTCAAGGGTTCAAACCCCTTCGGACCCGTTTGGGTGAAAATATGAGTAAGTTTAATGTGCTTGAGCACGAAAATGTACCGGAACACCATTTAGTACCAGAAGAGGAGGAGAACAGCCTTTTAAAGAAACTTAATGTCACAAAGGAGGATTTGCCGAAGATAAGCATTAATGATCCTACCATTAAGGCATTAGAAGAAATACATGGAAAACTTGAACCAGGCAGGCTGATAAAAATTATAAGAAAAAGCCCTACTGCCGGTTATTACGAATATTATAGAGTTATTGTTAAGAGTGTGGTGTGAATGAATCCAATTTTAGATGCGTTTTTTAAAGCAGAAAGTGTTGTAAATTATCAGATAGATTCTATGAATTATTTTTATGCAACTAAAAATAATCCAGATAATATAATGCAACAGATAGTCGACGAGACAAAGATATCTGATGATGCAACTCCTGGGGTTATTGACCTTGATCCAGCAAAAACAAGAGGGAAAGAAATAAAAATATACTTTGGAAGGGAAAGAGAAAATGGAAAACCTGTAGGTGAGCCAACTATCTGGGTAGACAAACCGGAAGTAAAGGAAGCTTCAGGTGCTGCTAATCAGATCACACCACAGGAAGCCAGATTGCGCGACCTGAATTATATGGCACCAATAACATTGCGGTTGCGCATTGTTGAGGATGGAATAGAAAAAGATGTCCAGCCTATTAAGATAGGTGAAATACCTGTAATGGTACGTTCAAAAATATGTACACTTTCAGAGCAAAATCTGGAAACATATATAGAAAAAAATAATGGGGAGATGGGAGAGAGCAGGGAAGATAAATTAAGATATGTAGATGAGGATCCGACAGACCCCGGAGGATATTTTATCATTGGCGGATCAGAAAGAGTTATAGCTTCACTGGAAGACCTTGCACCAAATAAAATTCTCGTTGAATACGAAGAAAAATATGATTCAAGAGTCGAGGTTGCTAAAATTTTCTCGCAGAAGAGCGGATTCAGGGCATTAATTTCAATGGAAAAGGGTGGTGATGGAATTATCAATGTTTCAATTCCAACTGTAGCCGGCACTGTTCCACTTGTCATACTCATGAAAGCCCTTGGCATGGACCGTGATGTAGATGTGCATGATTCTATATTTTCAGATTCCAGGATGGATCCAATTATATACGCAAATATTGAGGATTCAAAAAATGTAAAAAACCTTCCACCAAATGGTGTGAACAATTCAGAAGATGCACTTTTATACCTTGAAAAAAGATTCGCAGCCGGCCAGGCTAAAGAATTCAGGGATAAAAAAATTACACAGATGCTTGAGAGGGCATTATTGCCACATCTTGGCGATCAGGTTCCAGACAGGCTTAAAAAGGCAATTTATCTTGGAAGGATGGCAAGGTCACTGCTTGAGTTAAACCTTGGCTTAAGGCATGTAGACGATAAAGATCATTATGCAAATAAAAGAATAAAGCTTTCAGGAGACCTTATTGATGAACTTTTCAGAAATGCTTTCCAGTCAGTAATGAAGGATCTGAAATATCAGCTCGAGAAAACATACAATAAAAAAAGAGGAATAAGATTAAGGCCCGCTGTCAGGCAGGATTTGCTCACACAGAAAATTCTGCATTCAATGGCAACAGGCAACTGGATAGGTGGAAGAACAGGCGTTTCACAGCTTTTAGATAGGACATCAAATATGTCCACATTGAGCCATTTAAGAAGAATTATATCACCATTAACAAGATCACAGCCACATTTTGAGGCAAGAGACCTTCATCCAACCCAGTGGGGGCGCATATGCCCGAATGAAACCCCAGAAGGCCAGAACTGCGGCCTTGTCAAAAATGCTGCATTGATTATCAATGTAACACAGGGAGTGGATCCTGATATTATTATAGACCAGTTAAAAAATATGGATATACATGAAGTAACCAGAGAAGAGTCTTCAGGCAGAGTTTATGTGAATGGGGACTTTATAGGATACCATAATGAGCCGCTTATACTGGTCGATACCATCAGAGAATTGAGGAGATCTGGAAAGCTTTCCAATGAATTAAACATAAAATATGACAATAATACAAATGAGGTTATCATTAACTGTGATCGTGGCAGGCTCAGAAGGCCTTTATTTGTTGTAAAAAATGGGGTTACTGTACTGGACAGTGATATGCTTGAAAAATTAAGAATGGGTGAATATTCCATAAATGATCTCATTTCTAAAGGTGCTATTGAATGGCTGGATGCCGAGGAAGAGGAAAATAGCTATATATCTGTTTATCCATTTGATTATCCAGAAAAGTGCCCTGAATGCGGCAAAGTTCTTTACAGGAATAATGTTACCTGGATAAATCCTGGCGAAAAGGAAATAATGCTGGAATGCGATTCGTGCCATGGGCATTTTCATGGTACAAACCTCTTAAATATTGACCACACACACTGTGAGATTGATGCCTCTATGATACTCGGAGTCGTAGCTTCATTAATTCCATATCCAGAACACAATTCATCTCCAAGAATTACTATTGCATCTGCAATGGTAAAACAGTCTATCGGGCTGCCACAGTCCAATTACAGGATCAGGACAGATACAAGAGGCCATCTGCTCCATTATCCACAGATTCCACTTGTTACAACGAAAGTTATGGACTTTATTAAATACAGAAGAAAGCCTGCAGGCCAGAATTTTATTGTTGCAATAGTTTCATACCATGGATATAACATGCAGGATGCTATAATTATGAACAAAGCTTCAATTGAACGTGGGCTTGGAAGAAGCTCTTTCTTCAGAACATATACAGCGGAGGAGAGAAGATACCCGGGAGGGCAGGAAGATAAATTTGAAATCCCAAGCCATGATGTCTTAGGCGTTAGAGCCGAGGAATTCTATAAAAATCTTGACGAAAATGGAATAATATTCCCTGAATCAAAAGTAGAGGGTTCTGATGTGCTTGTTGGGAAAACTTCACCCCCAAGATTTCTTGAAGAAGAAAATGCGGATAAGCTTGGCCCACTGAGGCGCAGAGAATCATCCATTACAGTCAGGCCAACAGAATCTGGATTTGTAGATAATGTATTTTTAACTGTATCAGAAAGCAATAGCAGGATAATAAAAGTAAAGGTCAGAAGCGATAGAATTCCAATGGCAGGCGATAAATTTGCCTCAAGGCATGGGCAGAAAGGAGTTATAGGCCATGTTGTTCCACAGGAAGATATGCCATTCAATGAAGATGGCATTATTCCAGACCTTTTATTCAATCCACATTCAGTTCCTTCAAGAATGACATTGGGGCATGTGCTGGAAATGATGGGAGCAAAAGTTGCCACAATGAGCGGAGAGAATATTGATTCTACCATATTTGATGGCGAACCAGAGAAGAGCCTTCAGGAACAGCTAAAAAAATATGGATTCAGGGAGTCTGGAAATGAAGTAATGTACGATGGAATTACGGGAGAAAAATTCCAGGTCGATATATTCATGGGCGTTATATATTACCAGAAACTTCACCACATGGTTGCAAGCAAATTCCATGCAAGGTCAAGAGGGCCTGTACAGATTCTTACAAGGCAGCCAACTGAAGGGCGTTCCAGGCAGGGAGGACTCAGGTTCGGAGAAATGGAAAGAGATACATTGATAGCACATGGTGCTTCAATGGTTATAAAGGACAGGTTGCTTGACCAGAGTGATGGAACTATATTATATGTATGTGGAAACCCAACATGCGGCCATATTGCAATAAAAGATTTTAAAAGGGGAACTTTAAGATGCCCAGTATGCGGCAACACAGGAAATATATATCCGATTGAAACCAGCTATGCTTTCAAGTTGATGCGTGATGAGCTAAGTTCCATGGGCATTGTTATGAGATTAGAGCTAGGTGATATGAAATGAGTTTTAATAATGTATCTAAAAGGATTGAGAAAATAAAGTTTGCACTTCTGTCGCCTGATGAAATTAGAAAATTATCCCAGGTAAGGGTGATTACGCCAGATACATACGATGATGATGGCTATCCAATTGAAAGAGGTTTAATGGATCTGCATATGGGAGTTATTGAGCCCGGGCTGAAATGTGCAACATGCAATGGAAAGGTTGATGAATGCCCAGGGCATTTTGGCCATATTGAACTCGCCATGCCAGTTGTGCATATAGGGTTTATAAAAGAAATAAAAAATATGCTTGATGCTTCATGCAAGGAATGTGGCAGGATAAAATTAACAGACGAGGAAATAAATAATTATACAATCCAAATTAATAAACTGAGCTTTGAAACAACAGACCCCGAAATAATAGATATGACATTAAAAAAAATTATTGATGTTGCATCAAGGCCCATATGCCCCCACTGCAATGCAGAGAGCCCAAAGGTTATACTTGACAAGCCAACGACATTCAGGGAAGGCGGAATTAAAATTACACCAAAGGAGATAAGGGAAAGATTGGAGAGAATACCAGACAATGACCTTCTCTTCTTTGGATTGAATAAAACAGCTGCCAGGCCAGAATGGATGGTATTAACAGTACTTCCAGTGCCACCAATTGATGTCAGGCCTTCAATTACACTGGAAACAGGAGAAAGAAGCGAGGATGACTTAACACACAAACTTGTTGATATAATAAGAATTTCACAGAGATTGAGAGAGAGCAGGGATAGTGGATCACCACAGTTAATTATAGAGGATTTGTGGGATTTATTACAGTATCATATAACAACATATTTTGATAACCAGACAGCAGGCATACCGCCTGCAAGGCACAGATCTGGAAGGGCCTTAAAGACACTGGTTCAAAGGTTGAAGGGAAAAGAAGGCAGGTTCAGGGCGAACCTTTCAGGAAAAAGGGTAAACTTTTCATCAAGAAGTGTTATTTCACCAGAACCATTTTTATCTATGAACGAGGTTGGAATACCGGAAATTGCAGCAAGGGAGTTAACAGTTCCTGTTCTCATAAATTCGTTTAATATCGAAAAAATGAGGGAATGGATAAAAAGAGGAACAGCTCCAAGAACAGAGGATGGAAAATATTTAGCAGGCGTCAACTACCTTATAAGGCCAGATGACAGAAGAATTAAATTGACAGATGAGAATGCTGAGATAAATAGTGAGAGGATAGATATAGGATGGACTGTGGAAAGGCAGATGACTGAAGGCGATATAGTATTATTCAACAGGCAGCCATCGCTTCACAGAATGTCTATGATGGCACATACAATAAGGGTTCTGCCCGGCATGACATTCAGGTTCAATCTTGCTGATTGCACGCCATATAACGCCGATTTTGATGGGGATGAAATGAACCTTCATGTTATACAGAGTGAGGAATCCAGGGCAGAAGCACGGATAATTATGAGAGTTCAAGAACAGATTCTCTCACCGAGGTTTGGAGGCCCAATTATAGGTGCAATTCATGATCATATAACATCATTATTTTTGCTTACACATAACAATCCTTTGCTATCAGAGAATGAAGCTATCCATGCAATTTCATATATAGATAATCCCAAATTGCCAGAAGCAGTTATAATTGATGGAAAAAAGTTTTACCATGGCAGGGATATTTTTTCGTTAATACTCCCTGAAGGCTTAAACGTGAAATTTAAGAGCCATTTATGTGCTGGTACCAGTGATAAGTGCGAATATGAGGAAGATCCGGCCGATACATTTGTTACTATAGCCAATGGAAAATTGATTCATGGAACTATAGATGATGAGGCAGTTGGCCCATTTTCTGGAGTAATCGTAGATAAAATATTCAGAAATATGGGGCCTGAAGCAGCTTCAAAATTTGTAGACAATGTAACAAGGCTTGCTGTTGGTTTCCTCAGTTACCATGGTTTCTCAACAGGAATAAAAGATTATGATATACCTAAGGATGCTATTTCAAGAATTTTAGAGATATCCAATGAAACTCTTGAAAAGATAGACAAACTTGTAGATGCATTCAGATCTGGACAGCTCCAATCATTGCCAGGCAGATCTGTTGAAGATACGCTTGAAGTAGAAATTTTGAGTGAAACTGGAAAGGTAAGGGACGAATCCGGAAAGATTGCATCACAGTATTTAGGGCTGAGCGATCCCTCTGTTATCATGGCAAGATCAGGAGCACGTGCAAAAATGTTGAATATTGCTGAAGTAGCCGGTATGGTTGGCCAGCAATCCGTCAGGGGCGGAAGGTTAAACAGGGGTTATGCAAACAGGACACTTCCACACTTTAAGGAAAATGACCTTGGAGCATATGCACGTGGCTTTATACGTTCTTCATATAGATCAGGATTGAATCCAACGGAATATTTCTTCCACAGTATTGGCGGCAGGGAAGGGCTTGTGGATATAGCTGTAAGAACTTCAAGAAGTGGTTACATGCAGAGAAGATTAATTAATGCCTTTGAGGATTTAAAAGTTGATGAGAGCAGAAGAGTAGAAGATACTATTGGTTCTGTTGTACAGTTCAAATATGGAGAGGATGGCATAGATCCTACAAGAAGCGACAAGGGAAAAACAGTTGATGTCGATTACGCAGCTTATGATGAATTTGGTGATGCCCAATGATGTCATTACTATGGAAAGATACAAAAAAGAACGTTGAAAATATCTCAGAAAATGCACCATGCGATTATGCTATAGATTATTTATGTGATGCTAACATTAAAACTGGCTACATATCAACTGATAAACACAATCTTGATTATGAGGTAAAAATATCTAAAGTTTCAGAATATAAATCATCTGAAGATGTGGTGATGAAAAAGAAAACTGGCCTTAAATCAATTTTAACGATAGACAGCATAAGAAAGATAGACAGAATTCCATTGAGCGAATTTAATCTAGATGAAAATGTTTTCGACAAAAGCTCATTTGCAGAAGGAGAGAAATTTTTTGTTGATTATAAGGAGAAAGAGGAATACCATCTTTCAGATGATGTTGCTAACGTAATTGAGGATGCAAGGAATCAGGGATATAT
Source organism: Ferroplasma sp. (assembly GCA_038729085.1). Classification (GTDB taxonomy): domain Archaea; phylum Thermoplasmatota; class Thermoplasmata; order Thermoplasmatales; family Thermoplasmataceae; genus Ferroplasma. The sequence continues at coordinate 28,020 of JAVYST010000008.1, forward strand.
AATACCGGTTTCTCTGGCAGAGAATTTATTAAAATATAAAAAATCACTGAGCCCAGAAAAATATAAAATATTATTAAACCGCGTGGATGTAGAATTAAAGAAAAGAGAGGTTGATCCATACGAGGCGGTCGGTGTTATTGCAGCACAGAGCATAGGTGAACCCGGTACACAGATGACCATGAGGACATTCCACTTTGCCGGAGTGGTTGAAATGAATGTTACCCTGGGGCTTCCACGTTTAATAGAAATTGTAGATGCAAGAAGAATTCCAAGCACGCCATCTATGACTGTATATTTGATAAAATCATACAAAAATGACGAAAACAAGGTTAGAGAACTGGTTAAAAATCTTGAAAACACTACAATAATAGATGTTGCAGATATCATAACTGATGTTGGAGAAATGAATCTTACCATCAAAATCGATCCAAGAAAGAGCAGGGACAGGCTAGTAACACTCAATGATATCATGGAAGCACTTGATAAAAAGGTGAAAGGCATTATATACAGCCAGATTGATGAAGAGAACATAGAAATAAAATTACAGCAGGAATCTTTTAAAAAGCTCTATCAGATACAGGAACAGCTTAAAACTACTCCAATAAAGGGAATTAACAAGATAAGCAGGGCTATAACAAGAAAAGATCAGAAAACAGGTGAATGGATTATATATACCCAGGGCTCAAATTTAAGAGAAGTCCTTAATATGGAAGGGGTTGATGCTGTAAAAACTACAACAAATGATATTATAGAAATTGAAAACGTTTTAGGTATTGAAGCTGCAAGGAATGCTATATATAGAGAAGCTGAAAATACGTTAAGTGAGCAGGGATTGAATGTTGATAAGAGGCATCTTATGCTTGTGGCAGATATGATGACCTTCTCAGGTGCAGTAAGGGCAGTGGGAAGGCAGGGAATATCTGGCAGAAAAAGCAGTGTTCTTGCAAGGGCAGCCTTTGAAATTACATCCAAGCATTTGTTAAAAGCAGGATTGCTGGGTGAGATAGACCCACTGGCAGGAGTTGCCGAGAACATTATTGTAGGCCAACCTATTACACTGGGCACAGGAGCTATTGACCTTGTATATAAGGGTACTAAAAAATAAATATATGATCTAAAAGCTCATAAAAATGGCCATTGCCCATGAATGTGAGCAAAAAAAGGAATTTTATAAATATGGTAAAAAATATAAAATTAAAACCGGGAACAGATCGAATGATTACTGGCATAACCACTGATAAGCACAGGAATTTTAACATATTATATACATATTGCAAGATTGCAATACAGTTCTTTTCCATAAAGAAAATTGGAGTGTTGTTTTAATGTATAATATTATAAAATCAATAATAATTAAAAAAAGAGAAAAAAATATGGATAGCAGCACTGGAGAAGTGCAGCTTATAGAGAGTGAAATAGAGTTATGCCATGGCATAAGGTTCTTCCTTTTGAATGTGAAAAGCCTCCAGAGGTGTATTAAATGAGTGAAATAACAATAGATAATGAAACTATAGGATATATAAAATTATTTGAAAGCTATGCAAGGACCAATGTCTATGAATGCCTGGAAAATGAGGAAATGATACTCTTCGTTGTTGGTGAGCATAAACTTGCTGATATATTTAAAAAACATGAAAATATTATAGCAGACCTTAAAAGCAAGATTAATAAAAGAATTGTAATGGCAGAATTTTCAGCTGACCTTTTAACATTTACAAAAAATCTTTTTTACCGGTATGGAGTTAATGAAATAAATCTGTCATGGAAGGATAATATTACAAACATTTTTGTGGGCATAGCACCAGAAAATATAGGAAAAGCGATTGGAAAAGATAGCAGAAACATAATCCTGATGCGTGATGCTATAGCGAGATATTTTAAAATTAAAAATGTTATAATTAAACAGAGATAAAAAAATTATATTTTAAAATTAAAAAAATTATTTTTTGGCTCCAGTTGCCAGTTCTTCATTGCCTGCAATATACTGTTCACCTGATTCAATAATATCCTGTATTTCTTCTGTTCTGAAACCAGAATTTATTGATATTAGATAGAACATTATCGCCATAATTATTACCACTACAAAGTCCAGTGGGTATGGAAGGATATTTATTCCACCATAATCGGCCTCGCCAAGATAGGAGAGAAGTGTTAATGACAGTATAAATACTGGAACCCACCAGCCTGCTTTGATGTTCTCCATTGTAAACACATTTTCTACCTTATGGGTTGACAGGAATATAAGGTAAATTGCTATACCGAGGAATATTGCAATTGCAAGAATTGGTATTGTTGGCCAGCCAGACCAGTAAACTATCAGTGTAGCACCGACAAATGCTATAGGCGCCAGTATGCTTGCAAATGGCAATTTGAATGGCCTCTTTAATTCGTTTGCTTGCTTCCTGAATACCATTAAGGCGGATCCTCCTACTATATATGTAAATGCTGTAGCGCCTGTTATAAGGCCTACAAGGGCGTACCAGCTTGGGAATGGTGCAAGGAATATTAATCCCACTATCACGGATACAATTATAGGTATAAGTGGTATTCCAGTTTTTTTGCTAACGTTTGATATCTGTTTTGGGAAATAACCTATCTGCGATAAACCAAACAATGTTCTTGTAGATGTGCCAGCATAAACATTAAGTGTGCCTGCAGGTGATACATATGCATCTGCGTATAAAATGTATGTCAACACCACAAGGGCGACAATTCCAGATGATTTGGCCAGGAATGCAAATGGTGCTGCAACAACACTCTTAGCGTAGGCTGTTGGTGAACTTGAAACCAGGCCATACCAGCCACCAGAAGCGGCAAGGCTAGCAGGATTTATAGCTGCAATAAAGACAACCTGAAGCAGAACGTAAACAATAATGCCGGTCAGTACTGAAAATATTGTTGCCCTTGGTATAGATTTCTGTGGAGTTTTTGCCTCACCGCCATAATCTAATGCCTGCCTGAAGCCGAGGAATGAAAACACTATTCCATCGGTAGATACAGCTTCAAATATTGTTGCGGAATTGTTGTCAGGAAGAAAACCTCCTAATGCAGGGCTGGTAAAGTTTGAAGAGTGGAATACCAGGAATGCAAGCATGACAATGGTTAATGACGGTATTATAAGCTTCCACCAGGTCATTCCTGTGTTGGTCTTGCCCATTAATCTTACACCGAAGTAGTTTAAGCCGAAGAAAGCAACTATGAGTATACCGGCGAGAAGTATGCCAAGTCCAGTCAATAGTGCAACGGTTGTTGAGGGGTCAAGGGGATTTGGGGCGCTATATGAAAGCCCATTAATATATGAGCTGGCGTATGTGATAACAGCCTCTGCCTCTACGGCAGGCACAGATACTGCAGATAGAAAATATGTCCATCCGAAAAACAATCCAGCAACTCCACCGTGAGAATAATGGCCATACCTGCTGATAGCACCTGTCCTGGGTATCATGCCACCCAGCTCAGCATATACAAGAGCTATAAATAGCACAATTATGCCACCAATTAACCAGGATAGAATAGCAGCCGGGCCATCAGTTCCAGCACTAGCTGCAGCAGCAAATAACCATCCAGACCCTATAATGCCTCCAAGGCTTAGAAAATACAGATCCCATGTATTTAGTGCTTTTTTTAACTTTCTGTCCTGAAGTTTACTATTATTCATAACATCTTTTTGAGACTCGAAATCAGCCATGAAGTAATATATATTTTCTATATTTAAATTTATCTAAACAAATGCCGAATAAAAATTAAAATTCTGCTCTTTACTTAAATATGTTACGACGAAAATATTATTATATAAATGTTTTTAATTGAAATTTGAGAGTGCCTATATTTATATTGCTGATCATAATTATGTAATGTAAATATGAAGGATAAATCAGATAACAATAATGAAGGAGAAAATATTACGAGGGTTATTACACCCAACAAGCGCAAGGGTGAAATTTATGGAATAGTGGAAAAATTATCCGGAGCAGGAAGGCTTACAGTTATGTGTGAGGATGGATCTACACGAAATTGCAGAATTCCTGGCAAGATGAAAAAAAGGATGTGGATAAGGGAAGGCGATCTCGTTATTGTGAAGCCATGGGATTTTCAGGATGAAAAAGCAGATATTGTATACAGATATACCAGAACCCAGGCAATGTACCTTAGTAGAAATAGAATGCTGCCTGAAATAATAGATGTATTTAATGAGAAATAAAAGTGCCCTGCAGGAACTGATAGAATCGGACGAATTTTCCAATCGCCTTAATATGGATAAAAAAACATATGGCCTTGTTTTTGATAAAAGAACACTTAATTCAATATATGAAATTATTAAGAAATTTGATGTAAATTATATAGATTTCCCGGTATCAAGTGGAAAAGAGTCCATTGTTTTCAAGGTGAAAATGATACATGGCCCGGATAGGGTTTTAAAAATATATAAAATGTCTACATTAAAATTTTCAAACACAATGAATTATATAAAAGGAGATTACAGATTTGATAAGGAAAAAATTAACAGGTCTAACGTTGTATACGTCTGGGCACAGAAAGAATATACAAATCTCCTTGAATTAAGAAAGGTTTCTGTCCACGTACCGGTACCATATGGATTATACAAAAATGTATTATTGATGTCATATCTTGGTACCAGGAAAGGGCCAGCATTACAGATAAAAGATGTTAATGAAGATTTGAGTGCTTTATACGAGGAACTGAAAAAAGAGTTATGGCTTATGTATAACCGTGCAGGAATAATCCATGCCGATTTAAGTGAATATAATATCCTTTATTATAGAAAAAAACCGTATATAATAGATGTTGGCCAATCAGTCTCTGTTAAACATCCTATGGCAGAGGAATTTTTTATGCGGGATATTAAAAACATAGTTAATTTTTTCAGGAAAAATGGAGTAACCTGCAATGAGCAGGAGCTTTATAAATATATAAGGGGTGATGTAAATGCTTGAAGCAGGGAATATAAGAATTCCATTTTCCAGAATCGGTGTTTTGATTGGCACTGATGGAAATGTGAAATCTAAAATAGAAGAAATGGGAAATGTGAAAATAGAAATTGATTCAGAAAGTGCTACTGTTACAGTATATCAGAAGGATGACGCAATTAAGGCCTTAATGGCTTTAAACTGTGTACAGGCTATAGCTCGTGGCTTCAACCCAGAGAAAGCAATGCTGTTATTCAATGAAAATTCCCAACTTATTATAATTTCTATCAAAGAATTTGTTAATAAAGATGCAAAGAGAATAAAGGAAGTGCGTGGCAGGTTAATAGGAAAAAGTGGCCATACAAGGGGAATTATAGAGGAATTAACAGGTACGTATTTATCTATCAGCGGGAATACTGTTTCAATTATCGGCGATTATATATCTATACAGTATGCAAGAGAAGCAGTAAATATGATTTTGCAGGGCAGGAAGCATAAAACAGTATATGCATTTTTAGAAAAAAATGCCAGAGACCTGAAATTTAAAAAAATGGATGAAAGCTTCGGGCAATAGTTGCTTATTAAAGTTTATATCCTTTTTCACCATATAGATTTAAAGCGGGGTAGGGTAGTCAGGAGATCCCGACGGGCTCATAACCCGTAGATCAATGGTTCAAATCCATTCCCCGCTACTTGCAATGTTTTTTATCAATTTCCATTACTATTTCTGAAAAATTTGAGTGCCCGGTAAGATTTATTCTATAACCAAGATCTTTAAGCGTCTGGCTGGTAATTTCTCCAATTGAATAAATTTCCTTATTTTCTATATTTCCTACAAGTTCGTGAAAAATTGTAGCTTCAATAGATGAGGTTAAAAGAATTCCGATGCAGTTTTCGCTTTTTAGCAATCCCTTAAGGCCAGTGTCATATATTTTATGTATGCCATAAAGTTCAAACTGCTTAAAGTTATAATGATTTGTTTCAAGAAATGATGTAACTATATTATTCGCTTCATTGCTGCGGAATAAAGCTATTTTGAAAGAGCTGTATTTTTTTAATAGATCTATTATGCCAAAAGAATTCTGTTTCTCTGGGATTTCTGCATTATAACCGTTTTCCCTTATGCTCTTCCCTGTTGCATTGCCTATAGCCACAAATCTTGTATTTTTGATATATGTAGAATAATATTTAAAAAAAAGTGAAGATCCAAGAGAACTTGTGAGAACTATTATATCTGGCTTTTCGCTCAGAAGGTAAGCAGCAATGTTATCATCCTTTTCATATGGGACAGTATTAGATAATGGTATATTCACAACCTTGATGCACTCTGTATCTATCTTTTTAAACTTGGTTTCAGGCCTCGTCGTAATAAGGTATTTGGACGCAGGAGAAGAATGATCAATCATTTCAATAACCACATAACACAGAATAGTTTATAATATATACTATTTATTCTAAATTATATTTAATTATAAATTATCTATCCGCATAGCCATAATTTTTTATGGCTTTCTTCACTGTATTTATAATTTCAGCCTTATTAAAAATAGTAAAATGAAAATCTGCATATTCCCCTGATTTTAATGAATAGAATCTTGCAAGCAGCTGTTTATTGTGTGAAAGTATGCCAACTGGCATTGAACAGCCAAGTTTAAGTTCATTTACGAGGCAACGTTCAAGTTCCATATCCTCATAGGTATCCTTATCGTTGATTTCCTTCATAAGGCCAGAAATTTCCGAATCTTTTCGAGAAACTATAGCAATTATTCCCTGATTTGGTGATGGAACAAACTGATCCTCTTCAAGAACATAGTGTTCAGTATCAAGCTTCATTCTATCATATGCGGCCTTCGCCATTATTATTCCATCGAAATTCCTGCGCATATATTTTAATAACCTGGTATCTATATTTCCACGGATATCCTTTACCTGCACATCAGGGTTGACAGTATGCAACTCCATGATTCGCCTCATGCTTGAAGTCCCTATTGATTCTTCGCCACCCATTTCAGATAGCGGTTTATGTGAAATCAGAACGTCCCTATAGTCATCTCTCTTTAAAACTGCTGAAATCTCAAGTTTTTCATCAATATATGATGGTATATCTTTAGAACTGTGTACGGCAATATCAATTTCGCCGTTTATAATTTTAGTATTTAACTCATCAACAAATACACCGGTAGAACTCATTTTATAAAGTGGTATTTTTTTATTCAGATCACCAGAAGAGACAAATGGCCGTATTTCAACGTCCTTTCCCAGTGCTTCAAGCCTTTGTTTTACCATATTGGCCTGAATCATGGCCAGCTTGCTATTTCTTGTTCCAAGAATCAAAGGCATTTTAGCACCGACGAAAAAGATTCTATAGTTTTAGCAAGATCCTCAGAGGTATGGGCAAAACTGACGAATTCAGTTTCAAACTGGCTTGGTGGCAGGAAAATGCCTTTATCCAGAAGCAGCCTGAACATTTTAAAAAATTTTTTTGCATCTGAATTTTTTGCTATTTTATAACTATTAACAGCTTCCCTGTTAAAGAATAACTGGAACATTGAGTAACACCTGTTCACCGATGCCTCAAGATGGTATTCCGATATCAATGAGTTCAATTCCTTCTCAATTTTTGCAGAATAATTATTGATTAATGTATAATCCTTATTTTTTAAAATTTGTAGCGTTGCAATTCCAGCAGCCATGGTAAGAGGATTGCCAGAAAAAGTGCCTGCCTCATAAATATTGCCAGATGGGGCGATGTTATCCATGATATCCTGCCTGCCGCCAAATAGCCCTACCGGCGCGCCGCCGCCAATTATTTTCCCTAATGTCGTGAGATCTGGCTTAACATTAATAATATCCTGATAGCCGCGGAAGGCAAATCTGAAGCCAGTTATAACCTCATCGAATATCAATAATGATGAATATTTTTGTGTTATTTCTCTTAAAAATTGCAGAAAGCCATTTTCTGGATTGATTACACCTATATTTCCAAGCACTGGTTCAGTGATTACAGCAGCTATTTCATTTCCATGTTCCCTGAATAAAGCTTCAATGCTATCCTGATCATTGTATTGACCAACAAGTACAGTTTTTGATACCTCCTCCGGTATGCCCGCAGAGGATGGCACACCAAAAGTCATTGTTCCACTTCCAGATTTAATAAGTGCATAGTCATGTGCGCCATGATATCCTCCTTCCATTTTAAGGATATATTTTCTGCCAGTAAAGCCACGTGCCGCTCGAATAGCATGCATGGTAGCCTCTGTTCCAGAATTTGTAAATCTCATTTTTTCTATAGATTTTATATTTTCTTTTATCAGTTTTCCAAGAATTATTTCATTTTCAGTTATTGACCCAAAGAGAATGCCCTTATCAATCTGCGATTTGATTTTATTATTGACTTCATAATTGGAATGGCCGAGTATCATTGGGCCAAAACCAAGTGAATAATCAATATATTCTTTATTGTTCACATCTAAAATTTTTGATCCTTTTGCCTGCGAAAACATAACAGGTACAGGAGCATAATACCTTACAGGAGAATTAACACCAGAAGGGAATAATGTTTTTGCCTCTTCAAATAATGATTCCGATTTCATTATTGATAATTATATTTTAGGATTTATCCTTTTAGTATGCCTATTGCATTCAATACATATATTATTATCTGAGCAGTGCAATACATTGGAAAGAATGCACATATACTTTTTTATATATTATTCAATTTTCTTTAATAAGTTTATATAGTTTTATTCGAGAAATATTAGTTTATTAAATATCATCAAAATAATAATCAATCAAAATTTTGAGAATATATTTATATATAATAATTGGTTATTAGTATGACGTTGTATGACAGAAATAAATTCAGAATCAATTGTAGAGGAAAAATCACCAGTAAAATGGAGATTGACAGGCTTTAGGATTACAAATTTTAGATCAATTGTTGATTCCGGTTATGTAAATATAAATAGCCATACAACAGTTTTAATAGGCTCTAACCGTGCCGGCAAAAGCAGCCTGTTAAATGCGCTTGCGAAATTGAATTATGATGAAACGTATGATAAATTTGATTTAACGCAGATAGGCAATACCAGTTTTGATTATATGAATAAAAAGATTTTGGGAAGCAATATAAAAATGATAGAGGCGGAATTCTTACCGATTAAAAAAAATGCTGAAGATGAAAAATTGATTGTTTCTAAATTTTATGATTCTACATATCACATAAAGGTGGGAAATAAAGAGTACACAGCAAACTGCAATTATGAAATAAATAAAGAGATTCTGCATTTAATTGATACGATATCTCAAATAAAAGATAATAATACAAAATCTGATCTGGAACCGCACATCAGAGAGATCAAGGATATATTAAACCAGGAATATATTGACTATAATAAAATTTTTATGATTCTTGATATAATTAAAAATATTGGAGATAGAGAACTGGAAAGCAGGATTGATAAAATTTTGAAGGGAGGGATAAATGGAATTGCTGATGTGCCATCTATACTCAAGGAGATACCAAAATTTATATATTTTTCCGCTTATGACCGCCTGGAAAACAAGGTAACGGTTACAGAATTGATCAAAAATCCAGATAGCCATAAAACATTTGTGAATTTATTAAAATTGGCCCAGATCGATTTAAATGTACTTATCTCAGCAGATGTGGACCAGCGCATATCTTATCTTGAAAAAGCAAGCAACATCATAAGCAGCAGGTTATCAAACATTTGGGGATCTCACGAAGGTAGGCTTGAAATACGGTATGAAGAAGGAAATGTACCACTTTTGTTAATAATGGTCACACCACAGGAATCCAGAGACTACCTTGTGCCGCCAGGTATGGAAAGTGATGGCTTTCAATGGTTTATGAGCGTATTTATAAATCTTAATTCAAAGGCGGAGAAGGAATTCAATGATTCCGTTCTAATGCTGGATGACCTTGGCGTTCTTCTGCACCCGGGCAAGCAGGCAAACTTTCTGGATTTCCTGCGTGGATCACTTCCAGCAAATATATATTTAATTTATACCACACATCTTCCTTTTTTTATTCCACTTGACCTTCCTGGAAGCATCATGCTACTTTCAAAAAATGATAAATCAACTGATGTTACTGATCTTCTCAACCTGGAAAAAGGATGGAAAACCCAGAATGATGTCCTGGCACCTGTCAATGCAGCACTGGGTTATGGAATTTTGGATTCATATTTTATCAATAAAACTGTTTTCTTTGTTTCGTCGATTGCTGACCAGATAATCCTTAATTTTATATGGGACAAATATAATATTATTAAAAATAATATAAAGAATATTGATGTTGCATTTATCGGGAATAATAAAAACATATATTCATATGCTCTATGGTCACGATATAATAATCTTCCATTCTATGTCATTTTGAATGATAACAGTGAGGGAAAAAATATTAAAGAAAAGCTTGCAAAAATGGATATAGACGAAAGCCATGTTAAATTGATACCATCTAAAATAGGTGTAGAGGATTCAACGGTTGAGGACTTTATCGATCCTGATATTGTTGCAAAGGCTTATGTGAAACATCATAGGATATATAGCGATTCAAAATTGAGTGAACTCACTGCACTTTTAAAAAATAAAAAAGGAACGTTGAGAATACTAAAAAAATTTTCAGAAGAAAATAACATATCATTTGATAGGGAAGGGATGGCAAATGAAATAACCAGCATACTGAAAACTAGCAACAGTGATGTATTAATAGTAAATTTGTATAACATTATATTTCCATTTATAGTGGAAGAAGACTACTCATTTCATGAGCCTGTAAGCACAGCAAATACTTCAAGTGAAAAACCCGTTAAGGCAAGGGAAAATAAAGAAGGCAAAAAGTTATTTACCAGGTTATTTTCCAGGGTAGCCAAAAACGCAAAAAAAACCAATATCTTGCCAGATAGAAGAGAATATGATTTTAACTTCGAATCTGAAAGCAAAATTATGAGTATAGCTATTTCAAACGGCAATGCATTGCTTACAGGGGATAGAAACACAAGAAAGAAAGTATTATCTAAATTGATGAAATATGGAAATAATAATAACAGGCACATAGTTTTGCTCGCCACATCAAGAGAGAAGGATCTGATAGAGCAATTGAATATAGACGACAATTCGATTGAGGTATTATCATTATCACCAGCATATTTTCGCCAGAGGCTGGTAACTGATGTTGGTCAGGCAATGACACTTGCAGGAAAATTATATGTTGAAATCAAAAATAATATTAAAGATCTAGACAACTCGCTGATAATTATCTATAAAGTTGATGATGTCATACCGGTACACAAAAAAGAAAATAGCCTGATATACCAGAATGAATTCTGGCGTGTCTTTTTCCAGTTTATAAATTCAATGAACCACCAGCAACTATTGTTATTAACAGGGGACAATGAATCTTATTCTGAAAATCTATCAATGTATGTAAACACAATCATAAGGCCAAATATAATCAACAATTTTATAGATATTTCTGTAGAAAAAAGCTCTATTTAGGTCATTAAATGAAAATAAGAAATGTATTGATATTTATATCCATTTTTATTATTCCAGTATTTTTTTCATATTTTACTGCATCAGGAATTTATTTCATATGGTTAAACTATCTTTTATGGCTTGGAATTTTACTAGGTTTATTCACGTTTTTAATATTTGTTAAATCATATAAAAATTCTGGAAAATATAATATAAATTATAATGAAGTGAGTGTAATGAAGCGCATAATGGTGTGCGTTACCTCCTTCAACGAAGATCCGGATATGGTAAAAAGAACACTGGTTTCAGCAAAGGCATCGCTTCATGATTATGGCGATCTATACTTGCTTGATGATTCAACAAATTACAGCATTTCAATGCAACTGAAAAAATTTTGCCTGGGAAATGATATTAAATATGTTCACAGAAGCAACAGGCATGGCTATAAAGCAGGTGCAATAAATAATGTACTTTTCAATTATGGCCATAAATATGATCTGATAGCAATATTTGATTCGGATCAGAGGCCCATTCCTGATTTTTTTTATAGAATTTTTCACTATTTCAACGATAAAAATATTGCATTTGTACAGGTACCGCAATCATATACTGAGATAAAAACACCCATATCAAAGGGTGCAACAGCACAGCAGGAACCATTTTTGCATATTGTAATGAGAGGCAGAAATTTGACATCTGCTTTCAGCCTGGGTTCCGGAACTGTATACAGAATAGATGCGCTCCTTGAGGTTGGAGGCATAAAGGAGGATACCGTAACAGAAGATATTGCAACATCTGTTTTATTGCATGATAGGGGCTACGGATCTGTTTACGCCGATTTTTTTGGCGTATGGTATGGGGAGCCACCACAGGATGCACTTGCATATGTTAAACAGCAGGGGCGGTGGTCACTGGGAGGATTCCAGTTGCTTCCAACATTGTTGAGAAGCAATTTAAAAACTGATCAATTTTCAGATTACCTTTCCGGTTATATGTACTGGCTTAAGGCAGGCCCGGTCATGTTGGCAATGTTGATAGCACCTATAATTTTCATGCTTTTCAGAATTCCGTTCCTTAAATTGAATTTATTTCTATACATTTTAATTTATTATCCATTGCTTTTTATAACCATTGCAACTTTCATATATACAATGAAAGATACAAAGAAATATAGCATTAAATCATTTTATCTGCACCAATGTGTCGAAATACTGGCCTTTCCATATATATTGATCTCATTTATAAACTCGATTTTAGGCAAAAAGAAAGCATTTAATGTTACGCCAAAGGGAAACGGGAAAGCAAGTGTAAAGGTAGTTATGCCACATATAGTTATAGATGCTGTTGAAATTATTTCGGTTATTGCAGGGGCATTATGGTATTTAAGCAGCACAGATTATGATTTAAAAATTGCAATATTGCTGAATATAATATGGTCGTTTTATTTTATTATATTTATAACAGGGTCCATAACAATCGCCATGACATCCAGTGCAGAAAAATCTGTAAATATAATCAATCATATAATAACCTGAAAATAATTCCAGTATCTATAATATTTGATCAGATTAATTTCATTCTAAAGAAATTAATCCCATTTACAAAATTAAATTCTATTTGCATTAAATTTAATTTTTTGAAAGTTTGGTAAAATATTAAAAGAGCT
>JAVYST010000009.1:0-40550 GCA_038729085.1 Ferroplasma sp.
AATTTAATAATAGATTCTTATGTACTTATATTTATGAATGATAAATACCAGAAAAAGAAAAAAATCAGGGAATTTAGGAAAGAGGCCAGCTTATTCCTTCGATATGTTCTTGGTATACATATTTATAGCAAGCCTAAAATAAAAGTAAAATTGAATGATAATTATAATACTAAATATGGAGCTGCTACTTCAATAACAAAAATAAAAAAGGGCAGTGTGAAAACACAAAAAATTGAGATTTATGGAAATGATAATTTGAATCAATCGACTATTATACACGAATACATGCATGCATTGAGATTTAAAAAATTTAAGATTCACACAGGTAAAAGCTATTTAATATTATCTCGTTTAATTCCCTCAAATCACAGGAAATATCGTATAGTTTCAGTTCTCCTGAATAATGGCATACAGGAAGCTCTCGCAATACTTACAGAAATAGCCTATAATTATTACTCATATTTTTCACCTGAATGCAATATTGATAATTTATTTCTTGATTATATAGCGAGAATAGGAATAGATCGAGAAGAATGTTATCTGATATTTATGAAAATCCTGAATATGAAAAGTTACAATAAAGCATCATTTTACAGCCAGAATGAATCGATTAATAAAACGTATGGCAGTGAGTACAATTACAACTGGCTCTTTGGTTTATATATTGGATATGGAATTTTGGGATTGAATCATATGGATATTGGAAAGTCAATAGATATACTTTATAGATATACAGATAACGCCATTTCAAAATTATTGGTTGAAAACAGTGATAAATTGCCTGCGATATTGAATCCAATTACAGGCAGTAGGCCATAATGCATATTCTTTGTTTAATAATTAATCCACATGAAATATTGTATTTCAAATTACGCCTATTTTAAAAAATAGCCATACTGATAATATGGCATTCTCTCCATCCCAGGCTCAGTGGATTTATTGTCCAAATACATTGAAAATTTATTTAATGGCTCCTGAATTGCCCATATAAATCATTGCATCGGCAATAACATTTATGCATTTCTCAATATCCCTTAAATCCACAAATTCATTCTGTGTATGCGACATTTTGGTATCGCCTGGCCCGTATGTGATGGCGGGAATCTTCCACTGATGCCCCAGCGTATTCATATCCCCGGATCCGCTCTTAAAAATCAGTTTGGGTTTCATGCCCTGGACTGTAATGGCTTCCATGAAAGCCTTCACAAGTGGGCTCTTTAAATCTGAAATATATGGATATGTCCTGTTTTCTATATTATACGAATAATCTCCGGAAAGGCTGTTCTTCATGCTTAATTTTAATTCATCAACAAGCATTTCCTCTGAGATAGATTTTGGATAACGCAGGTCAATGAACATTGATGCATTTTCAGGAGTCATATTATCATATTCGCCGCCATTAAATTTCGTAATGCCTGCGGTGATTGAATTAAAATCTTTATTATTTCCATATTTATTTCTGATTGATAGCCATAAATCTATAAGTGAATCAATTGCATTTTTTTCCATCCATGAAGAACTTGCATGATGTGTTTCAGTCCTTGCATTGACCTTAACAAGTATTCTTCCTTTATAGCCTGCTGTGATGTTCTCTGATCCACCTGGTTCACCAAATATTGCATAATCATATTTATCATAATTTGATAAAATATTATTAATTCCCTTGCTATCGCTTTCCTCCCCGGAGGCAGCAGAAATCAGGAATTTATGCTTATAGCCACGATCCATGGCCTTTTTAGCACCCAGTATAAGTGCAAGCAGGGAAGATTTGGCATCAACGGCACCTCTGCCATATGCAATGTTTCCATCAATTTTAACTGGAAGTTTTCCTGGAACTGTATCCTCATGGCCACAGAGAAATATTGAGGGCTTTTCATTTCCATTCACAGATATAACATTGAGTTTATCATCAATTATGGGATTTTCAAAATCCAGTTCGACCATATACTCCTGCAACAATTTTGCTATTTTATCCTCCTTTCCACTTGGCGAATATATATCCAGCATGTTGAGAAGCATATCGCCTGTGTTCATCTTTTTGCCTCAGATATGAGGTAATCGGCTATATAGCCAGGTATATCAACACCAGTTGCAGGCACGGTATTTTTGAATTCTGTATTGCCATTAACCTCATTGACAAAATAGCCATCTTTTGATTCAAGTATGTCAATTCCATATATCCCATTTCCAAGTGCGTCTGAGACCTTCAATGCAATTTCAGCTATTTCTTCTGTAATTTTTACAGGTTCAGCCCTGCCGCCCAGAGCCGTGTTCGTTCTCCAGTCCTCGCCTGATTTATACCTGTATATTCCAGCTATAACCTGATTATTTACAACGAATATTCTTAAATCTCTGCCAAATTCATTGATATATTCCTGAGTATAATTGATCTGGTAAAGTGGATACATATATTCTTTATATTCCGATACATCCATAGCAGCATAATAATCATTCAGTAAGGAAATCATTCTTCCCCAGCTTCCGGTTACCGGTTTTGTTACAGCCCTGTTATTAAAATCTGTTTTAAACGATTCAAGAAACTTTTCACCTGTAAAGGATACAAATGTTTTCGGTATCCTTATTCCTTTCTTTGAAAGTGCAAGCGAGGTGAACATTTTATTTCCTGTAATCTCGGTTGAATTGAAATCGTTCAATATTTTGAATCCCATGAATTCTACATATGCTGTAGAATGGAGGTTTCTATAGTAGCCAGTACTTCTCTGGATAGAAATATCGCCAAAATCAATGGATGGTTTTGAAAGGTTGAGGTTCATATCTTTTACATTTAAAAGTGCCACATCTACACCTCTATCATTAAGTGATTTCAATATAGCCCTTTCTTCCCACCGCATAATATCAAAAAGCATCGAAACTTTCATTTTGCTGCCTCAATTCCATAAGATTTTATGCTGTTTGACATGATATTTGCAGCCTCTTTAATTTCTTCATCTGTAATCACATAGGGCGGCAGCATTCTCAATATGCTTATTCCGGAATATAATGGAAGAACACCGTTGTTTATAATGTCCATAAATACAGGGAGGAATTTCACTCTCAATTCAACGGCATCCATAAGCCCAAGGCCCCTTATCTCTTTCACAATCTTCACGCCACTGAGTTCATCTGAAAGTATGCGCCTGAACAGTTCTCCTTTTCTTGCTACACTTTTTATCATATCATCAGTGAGCTGGTTTATAACAGCGGTGCCTGCCGCTGATGCTATAGGATTTCCGCCAGTTGTTGATGACTGCTCACCTTTTAAAAGGTTATCCATGTATTCAGGTTTTCCTGCAGTTGCCGACAAGGGTATTCCACCACCAATTCCCTTTCCTATTGTAATTATATCAGGTTTTATGCCGAAATGTTCATGAGCCCACATTTTACCGGTTCTGCCAAGGCCAGATTGAATTTCATCCGCTACAAGGATTATATTTTTTTCTTCGGTTATTTCCCTCAACTCCTTAACATATTCTTTATCCGGAATATTGATTCCACCTTCACCCTGGACAGGTTCAAAGAATACGCCAGCTATATCATCATCATTTTTTATTTTTTGAAGGTCATCCATATCATTATATTTTATAAATTCAACATTTTTCATGAGCAGGCTTTCAAAAGAATTTCTGTACTTCATGGAATATGTTATGGAAAGTGCACCTGCAGTCTTCCCATGGTATGAATTTGTCATTGCTATGATCTTATTCTTTTTAGATGATTTTATGACAACCTTTATTGCCGCCTCTATTGCCTCTGCGCCTGTATTGCCTAGATAAAATTTGTTTAACCCATCTGGAACTATGCCCGCCAGTGCTTTGACAAAGTTAGACCTTGCTGGCGTGTATTCCGATGCATGTGCAATTGATATCGTGTCCATCTGCGAGCATATGGCATCCTTAATGCCCTGGTTTGAATAACCAAGTATGGCAACGCCGTAGCCACCCATTAAATCTATGTATTTCTTTCCATTTATATCATGCAACACTGCCCCACTGCCATTCTGAATATTAATGGGCAGCCTCTGGTATGTGTTTGCAATATATTCATCTTCATAATTCATTTGATATCACCGTACCTTCATAAATATTATTGAAAGGATTTGAAATCAAGACCTTTTTAACCCCAAAGTCAAGTGC
Source organism: Ferroplasma sp. (assembly GCA_038729085.1). Lineage (GTDB taxonomy): Archaea > Thermoplasmatota > Thermoplasmata > Thermoplasmatales > Thermoplasmataceae > Ferroplasma. The sequence goes on from JAVYST010000009.1 coordinate 4,134, forward strand.
CTCCAGAGAGGCCATTAATTTCTTATCCATTCCATTTCCTATACCATTTAATATGCTTTTTATATAGGCGGTATCTGCCTTTTGTATCACGCTATTATTAAAATATAAACCATTTACGTTTGTCAAAAACATCAGTGTATCTGCACCAAGCGAGCCGGCTATGTAAGCTGCTGCCCTGTCAGCATCCACATTCAGATAACTATCCTTTCCATATGCAACAGGGGAGATAACAGGGACATAACCGGAATCAAGAAGAGCTTTAATAGCCGAAGAATCAACATTTTCAATTTTTCCTGTGTATCCTCCATCTATTATCATTTTCCTGTTGTTTTCGTTCATTATAATTAATTTTTCCTTTCTTCTTGCATTTAATACGCCGTTCAACGTTATTCCATTTATCCCGTGTGTTTTGAGATTAAGCACGATCTTTTCATTAATAAGGTTCATAACCATTGTAAATACATCTAACGTATCCTTATCGGTATATCTGCTTCTTATGCCTTCTGGCGATGTTATGAATTTTTTTGTATAATTGAATCGATCTGCATGAAGATCAAGGTAATTTCCTCCACCGTGGACGATAACAATCTGTTCGTTTAACTGTTTTACAATACTGTAAAAGTTATCGTTTTCCAGAAATTTTTCGAGTATGCTTCCACCAATTTTTAACACAATCATGATTCACACCGGAAATAAAGATGGCATTAGAAGCGATTCATATTCATTGAATCCGTTCATTATATTCATTGACTGGACAGCATTGCCAGCAGCGCCTTTTATGAGGTTGTCAATTGCGCCAAATGATACTATGCGCCCAATATATTTATCAATTGCAAATCCGATGTCAACAAAATTCGAACCAATTACAGTTTTTGGATCAGGATATTTGTAATTGCTTTTCCTGTCCATTATTAGCCTGACAAATTGCTCATTGCCATAAAAGTTTTTTAGAAGTTGCCATAGATGTATTTCATCTGATTCTGCATATATGCTTGATGTTGTAAGTATGCCCCTTACCATATTCACGGAATGGGCGGAAAGAGCTATTTTCACCTTCTTCTTTGATGCAAATTGGAGTTCCTGCTCAATTTCTGGAGTATGCCTGTGCCCTGCTGGTTTATACGCCCTTATAGAATTGAATCGTTCAGAGAAAACCTTTGATTCGTCAAGGCCAGAACCTGAACCGGAAGATCCAACTTTTGCATCAACATTAATAATATCATTGCCCAAATTTAATGATAAGAATGGTGCAATGCTGTATATTGAAGAAGATGCAATGCAGCCTGGCGTTGCAATATATTTGGCATTTTTAATTTCTGTTCTGTGCAGCTCTGGCATTCCATAAACGAATTTTTTTATAAGGTCAGGATATTCATGCGTATAACCATACCATGGTACATACAGATCGGGATTTTTTAGCCTGAAATCTGCGCTCATGTCTATAATTTTCACTCCAGTTCCTATCAAGCCAGGCACATATTTTACTGAAGTCCCGTGTGGTAGGGCAAGAAATATAAGATCTACCTTTGATGCCATCTCTTCTGGAGTTATATCCTCAAATTTTAAATCTGTAAATCCATAGAGATCTGGGTGTATTCTGGCCAGTTTTTCTCCTTTATGGCTTTTGGATGATGCGGATACTATTTCTACATCCGAATGCCTTGCCAGGAGCCTGAGCAATTCTCCACCAACATAGCCAGAAGCGCCAACAATTCCGACTTTGATCAACTTATTCTCCCCAGTCTTCTCCAACATTTTCAGCAGGTTTTATTTCTACTGTTCCTGCATTTATTGATGCTATTTCGTAACTCATTCCACATGAGCTGCATTCTATTAATTCGCCTGCCATTGAGTCTTCTGGGACAACTATCTTTTCTCCACATATCTTGCATTTTGTTTCCATTTTTTTCACCTACTGTTATTATTTGCAGATACCTATCAATATTTTATTATTAATAAATATTTGTAGATTATATTGTTAGTTTAAACATTAAAAGTCCATTTATAAACTTCAATGTTCTTATACCTTTATTGATTCATTATATTTAAATGATACGAATACAGTAATTTTAATCAGAATTTCGTATAATTAAGCCGATGAAATCGATGTAAAATCAGGCCAGGGCATTGATGAAATTATTGAAATATCAAATAAAACCTGTCCTGCGCTTTATGCTATTGCCAATCCCATACAGTAAAGGTAAAACAGGTTTAAAGTGAGAAATGCTTGAAGACAACATTTTTCACAATATCCATACCTACCATCCAGATGAAAGTGAGGGCTATAGAAAGCAGTATAATTTCTAATGGTATGGCCGCCACAAGAATTCCATAATATGATAGTATAGATATTACAATAATATCAGCTATGGATGATGTCAATAGAAATTTACTTGGCATTGAATTATAAAAGTGTTTTCTCTCCCTTACCATATAGACAGTAAATTGCCCTGAAAATACCAGCATATCAAATATGAATGTATGAATCTCCAGTATGGTAAGCCCTGCATTTAACCCGATATATAAAAAGACAAAACCCTCTACTACAAGCATTGAAGCAAGCAAAATTGAAGAATAGACAAGTGATTTTACATTCCAGTGTTCTGGTTTCAGTGCATAACTGACATTATCTGTGGCTATTGACATGGTTACAAAATCATTGGCAAATATCAACAGTATAACATCAAATGCTGTTGTTACAAAGAAATGCACAACAAAAAATGCAAGTATGAGAAAGAATGCAACCTGAATTGTTTTCATAATCTTATTCAATGTATATGTGAGCATTCTCTGGTAAATTCTCCTGCCAGATTTTATTCCATCAATTATATCGGTTAATCCCGGGTGTGTTAGGACCACGCTTGCGGAGGCCTTTGCAACATCAGTAGCAGAGGCAACTGCAACTCCGAATTCAGCCTGCTTCAACGATGGAGAATCGTTAACTCCATCACCAGTCATTCCCACTATATGCCCGGCCTTCTGCAATGCTTTAACTATTTTATATTTGTCCTCTGGAAATACCTCTGCGAAAACAGAACAACCCTCTTCTGGCGGTTCACCATTCTTTACTGCCTCAGTGCTGCAGAGTTTGTTGCTCAATCCTATTTCGCCTGCAACCTCTTCTGCTATTAACCTGTTATCACCGGTAATCATCACAGGCGAGACATTCATTTCGCCAAGTTCTGAAATGAGATCCTTTGTATCCTTTCGCGGTGGGTCATAAAGTGGTATAACACCGATAAGCTGCATAACATCGCTACCAGTTGCTACTGCAATTAACCGGAAACCCTGGGAAGAAAAATATTTTATATCGTCAGAATACTGTGCAGGAACATTATTGCATAATGATGCTATAACCTGGGGAGCACCCTTAAAAACTTTTTTTAATACGCCGTTTTCTTCAATTGTTGCCTCGGTTCTCTTGATTGAAGGATCAAATGGCGTAAAACTCGTCCTTATTGAATTGTCTATTTTTATTCCCTTTGATTCAGCATAATCTAAAATTGCATTATCTATAGGATCCTCGCTCTCTCTTTCAGAAGCATAACTGGCATATTTCAGAAGGGAATTCTCATCAGCTGAATAGATTTTTGGCGTCTTTAATGTAAGATGGTTTTCTGTCAGGGTGCCGGTCTTATCCATGCATAAAATATCCATGGAAGCAACATCTTCTATTGCAGAAAGCCTTGTAATTATCTCTCCACGCCTGGACATATGGAGGGCGCCAAGGGCCATGGCAATTGTAAATGTGGCTGGAAGCGCAACTGGAATTGATGCTATTAAAATTACCAGTGCAAATGGGATGACGTCAGTTATTGGTATATTCAGATAAACTGAATATATTGCAAGTATTATTACCAGAACCACGTCTATGGCAATTAAATCTTTAACAATTCCCATTATTAATTTCTCTATATGGGATTTTGATCCTGCTGATTGTACAAGTTCTGCAGTTTTACCAAAATAGGTCTTTGCTCCGGTAGATACCACAACACCGGAAGCTTCTCCACGTTTTACAGTTGAGCCGGAATATATAAGGTCCGGCATTTTCCTTGATACCGCCAGTGATTCTCCTGTAAGTGCCGACTGGTCAACCTGGACAGAACCATCTGTTATATTTATATCTGCAGGCACCACATCGCCAAGCCTCACATGGACAATATCCCCAGGAACAAGAATACGCGCATCAACAACTTCCCATTTTCCATCTCTCAATGCCCTGGTTTTAACAGACAGTTTTTTCTTCAATAATTCAACAGCATTGTCTGCCTTGGATTCCTGTGTGAATGATATTATGCCATTGAATACAAGCAATGCAAGTATAATGGCCATATCATCATATTTGCCTAAAAAATATGTTATAATTATTGTAATTTCCAGCATCCAGGGAATTGGGGACCAGAATTTCCCAAAGAATAGCCGAATCCTGCTCTGGCGTTTCTCTATAACTTCATTGTATCCATATTCATCAATCCTTTTCTGGGCATCCTGCTGCGAAAGCCCGTTTTTTGAACTTTTTACCTTTGAAAATATTTCATCAATCCTGTTATCGCCGGCAACTGCCATTATAGTAAATTAAGCAGTTTATTTAAATCTAGTTGTTATTTATGATAATATACAGAGTTTTAGAAATTTATTTTTTAGCTGCGTGAATTATATGTATTCTTACATTTCCCTGCCTGCCCGGGAATATTGATTTATTGGACCCATAACTTTTGAATAAATATATTGCAGAAGCAGCCACAGGGATTATGAGTATCAAAAATGATGTGCTGTATCCAATGAAGCCCACTACATAGCCGAATATAAGCGGAATTATCATGAATAATATATTATTATATGCCATGAAATATGAATTTGCGGCACTCCTCTGCTCAATTTTAGTACCCCTTGAAATCATAATTGTTGACATTGGGAAAATTGTTCCGTGCGGTATGCCAAGCAGCATCATCACCAATAGAAATGATGTGAATGTAGTGAGGAAAGGAAACATGGCCAGTGATATTCCTGTTATTAAAATTGAAATTATCAAGGGAATTTTAATGCTTTTTAGTGGCCGTATAGTGAGCAAAATTCTTGTAAGGAATGATATTGAAAAGAAGTAAATATAGGGCGAATAGGCTACCGCCCCAGAAACATGGAATTTTGCAATAGCATATAAGGTCAGGAAGATGCTCAGTGCAGCAAATGGTACATTATATGTTGTTACTGTAAGCATGCTTGCCCTCAGGCCCTCATTTTTCATGACGCCATTTCTTGTTTCACCTTTAGAATCTGGAAATTGAATCATGGTAGATGTTATTAAACCTGCAAGGACAACAGGAATAAAGAATAAAAACACCATCCTGTAACTGACAATAGTAAGGATATAATCCTCAATGCTTGGGCCGAGAATCAGGCTCAGGCTCAGCCCAACCGAATAAAGGGATATTAACCGTTCTCTCTCTTTCTGATCTTTCAGGAGCGAAGAGGATGTGATGAGATTTGGCATCATTATTCCATATGCCAGCCCTGCAAGGGCTGATACAATCCAGACCGTAATTCCATTAGCATAATAATAACCTACAAGTGAAATAAGTATGGCTACATTAGCCCCTATAAACAAGCGGCGCCTCACAGTAGAATTAAGCCTTGGATTTATGTAGAAAGTCACAATAAATGTAAATAAATAAATAATTGCAGATATAACGCCGACCAGGAATTTTGAAAAACCAAGGTCAATTTTTGAGAGCAATGGCACCGTTGTTATAATCATATTATTGGTTGCCCTCATTGAAAATGTCATAATCAGTATGGTTATTGCCATGTATATAAATTTAATATTCTTCCCCTGCATTGGATTACCTATAGTTTTACATAATTGCATCTGAATATATAAATGTTTATACGGAAATTATATTTTTACAAACTGTTTACTACTAAACTATATACATGCTTATATTCTATATTATAATTATTGGCTATGAAGAAAATATTGCTGCTGGACGGAGATGAGAGTTTTGGATTCAGATTTTATAAAGACAATATTAATTTATATTCTATAAAGGCCATTCATGGTTCTAGAGGTATTCTTGAGTTATTTAAAAACCTGCTTGAAATGGACAGTGATTTCGATTATGTAATAAATAATTTTGAATTGCCTTTCTATTCAAATAAACATGAATTTGATCTGTATAATATTAAGGTTCAGGAGGCAATAAATTCAAAGTTTCCTGATGCATTTAAGATACTGATGTCCAGCCAGCTTGTTTATGCGGATAGTGATATGAAAAAGGATGAAAATTCAATTCTAAGGCCTAAAACTGATTATGGAAAAACTAAACTTGAAGCTGAAAAGCTTGTAATGCCAGATAAAGAGAGCCTGGTTATCAGGCGTGGCATAACATATGGAAAATGCACATCAAATATATATACAGACATGCTTGCTGCAATACGGGGCCATATACCATTGAAATTAAATAATTCCATATTATTCAATCCAGTCTTAAATTCAGATCTTTCCGCAGCAGTAAGAGTATTGATAGATAAATCAAAATGCGGTATCTATAATGCAGGCAGCAGCGATGTGATGACATTATATGATATGGGAAGCAAGCTCTGCAGCATGCTTCGCCCAGATGGATCGTGTTTTACACCTGATAATAACACAAAAATGAATTTTAATATAGATTCATCCAAAATTGAAGCTGGCACAGGAATAAGGATGTCATCTCTGACAGAAATCGATTTCCTTGATTTCATTATATAGTCAAATTTAAATTAACATCTAATATATAGTAACATGAATGTTGTATCAACACTTGGCAAAATGCATGAAGATGTCATAGGATATGGATATGAAGATTTTATAAATTATGTTACAACATTTTCATTTAATAGCATATTCATAGCATATGTTTCTGAAGATATATATAATAAAGATCCTGATAATTATAAAGAACTTCAACTTCTGGATAAAAAATATGAACTGTTGTTTCCGGCCATTGACTTTAAAGGCTATGATAAATTGCTTGGTGAGAATAAATTGAAAGTTTCAACACCGGAAGACGTTACAAAAAAAAATATAAGTGATATAATTGAAACGGTAATTTACTCATATTTAAGAGGATACTGGAAGGACTGCAAAACTGTAAATTCAAGCATAACAGATAGCATATATAGAATCAGGAACCAGTTTTTGATGCAGATAAATCCCAACTATATAAGCAATTACTGGGAACCATTGCATAATAGCATATTCGATTGCATTAAAAAAATTGATAATAATGCACTTATAATTTCAAAAGTTGAAGATTCATTTTTTTACCGCGATAAAATATAAAAATTTACTGGACAATTTTATCTATAAAATTGCCCTTCATAAGTACTTTTGCTTTGCTCAGGCTCTTTGGTATGCTTACCACTTTCACCATGATTATCGAATTCACGTATTTGTCAAATGTTTCATTGTCAATATTCTTGAATGTAAGTTCATCGATATTTTTGAATATTATTTTTCTGTTCAGTTCTTTTAAGTCATCGCCAGTTATTTCAAGTTCCTTGATGTTTTCAATTATATGGGATGAGCCCTCTTTTAGACCTTTAACAAAACTGTCAGATATGTGTTTAGCGTTTTCTATGGAACCTGTGAATGCCCTGTATGCTTCATCGGTCACCTGGCCGATGGTTTTTCCAGTATCATTTGACATTTGCTGAATTTTCTTATAAAGGTCTACGCTTACTCCCTTAATAGAAATGGTCTTTCTATTAACTTTCTCGTCTTCGCTATTTTCTTCATTTTCTCTATTTTCATTTGCCATAAAGATATATTGCTTACCAGTATATAAGATTACTGGTTTACCAGATTATTACAGTTTCCCAATTATATCTATAATTTTATCCCCAACCTTTATTCCAAGTGCTCCAGCAGCATCTGTGCAGGCATTCACAGTTGAATTCAATACATCATTTGCATCATTTACACCGGTTACCCTGACTGCAACATCGCCCAGGGAATTTGCAGCATCTATGTTAAGGTATCCACACATTATATAGCCATTCGCACCTTTAATTATAACCATCGGTGCCCTGTTTCCCAGCCTTTCATTTATGTATGTATATTTTCTCCCCTTTACCTCTATTTCTTGATTTATCATTTAATATATAATATCTATTGCCTATAACTATTTTATGAAAAATAATATACCATTCTATAATATATGAATATGGCATCAAATGTGAAAATAGTATTCCTGGGCACTGGAGGGTCAATGCCAAAACCCGGAAGGGCATTGCCTGCTGTGGCAATACACATAGATGATGTGCTGAATCTCTTCGACTGTGGTGAGGGAACGCAGAAACAATTTATGAAGAGCAATTTATCGTTCATGTCATTGACAAATATATTTATAACACATTTTCATGCTGACCACTTCCTCGGGCTTCCTGGACTTTTAAACTCACTGTCATTCCTTGGCCGCACCGAAGATTTAAATATATTTGGACCAGAGGGCGCAGCAAAATTTGTAAAAAATGCCCTGACCCTTGGCTACGGCAGAATTAATTACAACATAAAAGTATATGAAGTACAGCCTGGAATAGCATATGACTTTGGCAAATTTTATATTAAAACATTTAAAAATAACCATTCTGTACCATCAATATCATATTCCCTTGAGGAAAAGGATATGATAAAGATAGATAGAAAAAGAGTTGATAGCCTGAATTTTCCTGTATACCGGCTTGAGGAATTAAGAAATAAAGGAAGCATAAAATTAGATGAAAAAACATATAGCATTTATGATGTGGCAATGGGCATCAAAAAGGGAAGAAAAATTGTATACACAGGCGACACACGCCCTGTAAGCGGCATGGCAGAATTCGCAAGAAATGCTGACGTGCTTATACATGATTCTACAATGGATTCCTCAATGGAACCCATGGTAAATGAATACGGCCATACATCAACAGGGCAGGCAGCAAGAATAGCATCTGATGCAGATGTGAAAAGGCTCTATTTATTTCATTACAGCTCCAGATATAATGACCTGGATATACTGCTCAATGATGCAAAAAAATATTTCAGCGAATCTTATCTCAGCAAAGAACTTATGGAATACGATGTGCCAAAACATACAGACCTGGTTGAAATCAGAAAAAGTATTCTATAAAATAGTGGATAAATTTCAATTTATTATAAATCTACTGTTTCCATGCCGTTGATGGCTTTATTACAGTTTTAAGGCTGTAAACAGTGTTGATATTTGACCGCACATCAGCGAGCATTGCTGGAATTTCATCGTCTATGCCACGAATCCTTTTGTAGCCAAGTTTTCGAAGATTGTCATTTACAGGATGATAATAATGGTCCTCAAGTTCGACCCTTGGATTCTGTATATGGTCTATGCTTGCATTTTTTCCATATATTTTTTCATAATGTGAACTAACTGCCTCGGCAAGATAATTTAATGGGTAATATTCATCAAACTGGTTATATACTTTGTATTCGCCAGGTGGATTGTGCAATATTAAATCAAGGCAGGCAATGCTATCTTCCAGCGATAAAAAAGCCCGTTTCTGGTTTCCTTTTCCATATACTGTGAGTGGATAACCAATAATCGCCTGGGCTACGAAACGATTGAGCACTGTTCCATATATCTGGTCTATATCAAAGCGTGTTGCAAGCCTGTGCTCAATTATTTCTTCAGTCCTTGTTCCATAGACCACGCCCTGCATGACATCACTGACCTGCAAATTCCATATTTTATTTCCAAGCATTAAGTTATAGGTATCGAAAATTTTGGAGAGATGGTACCATGACTGGCCCATCCGTGGAAATGGCAATGTGTCTGACCTTCCCTTATAATTTATATCAATAAATCCCTCAGGTATGTCAATATTTGGGGTTCCATATTCACCCATTGACCCAAGCTTGACTATATGTATTTCAGGATTGATATCCTTTACTGCATATAAAATATTCATTGTGCTTTCTATGTTTTTGATAAGCGTTTCATTTGCGGTTTTTAAAGATATCATTGAGTAAGGGGCAGAACGCTGCTCGGCAAGATGTACTATGGCATCCGGCTTTTCAGCCCTAATAATATCATATATGAACTTAGAATTGCTGGCATCGCCATTATAAAATTTAATAGCATTGTTTAACTTCCTGTTCCTTGTTTGAAATGAATTAATTTTAATTACGGATTTTGAACCTACTTTTTTAACTCTTTTTCTTGTATAGAAATTATCTGCACCGGCAACAGAAATCCCTTCATCAAGCAATCTCAATGCAAGTGGAAAACCTATATAGCCATCGATGCCTAAAATGAGCACTTTCATTACCTGTTATTAATAATATATATAATATTTTTACCATTAAAAGCCATATTATTGTATTGGCATTCAAGCATCACGATTAATTGCTTTTTTTCTTCCAGGTTTCTGCATACAGCATTGAATTAGGCCATATCCACATTCATGCACCAAAGAACTGGCACTTCATACCTATATCTTAAATTAATTATTATTATATTAAAATAAAAAATCCTTGAATTTATATATTACAATAATATAAAGGAATATGTCAATTGTTAGCGAATTCCTGAAGGTTTTTATGCCTCTTCTCGTAGTTATAGATCCCTTTGGGAGCCTGGCAATTTTTGTTGGCATGACAGCCTCATTTAATGCTGCCACAAAAAAAGTTATTTCAAGGGACGCAGTTACATATGCAGGCATCATTATAATTCTTTTTGCGCTTATAGGCGACATAATTATCGCCTTTTTTGGAATATCTATTGAGGCACTTGAAATTGCTGGAGGCATTATACTTTTGCTTATGGGCATTGAAATGGTAAGGCAGGGTGCAAAGCCGGATACATCTGTCCAGGAAACAAAAAATATGGGCATAGTGCCATTCGCAACACCACTTTTAGCAGGGCCTGGTGCAATATCTCTTGTAATTATACTGATGAAGGGTGATTTTATGGAAAAGGTTTTTACCATTGCCTCTGTTCTTTTAGTACTCGCAATGGTGTATTTATTTTTCGTATATTCATCTAAAATCCTGGGTTTTATGGGAGATAAGGTTATGACAGCAATAACAAGAATATTTGGTCTTTTGCTTTCTGGCTTTGCCATTCAATATTTCATTGACGCATTGATAGCACTCAATGTCATAAAATAGGCATAATATTTTTATTGGCGTGATGACTCAATTGTTATGTTGAAGGAACTTTATACCGATCTTTATCACCATTACGGAAACTTAAACTACTGGCCAACCGATACTGCAGACGAAAAAGTAATTGGATGCATCTTGACACAGAATACTGCATGGTCTAATGTAGAAAAATCTATTGCAAACCTGAAATCTCACAATATAAATACTATTAACGATATAATGAAAATTAACATCGATGAATTAAAGGAATTGATAAAAAGTTCTGGATTTTATAATCAGAAAAGCGCATATTTAAAGAATATATCTTCTGCAATAATAAATAATTATGGTTCGCTTGATAAGATGAAGAAACTTGATATAGAATCAACTGAGAAATTTATGCTGAATATTAAGGGAGTGGGGCAGGAAACCATGGAAGCAATCATGCTCTATGCACTGGATTATCCGGTGTTCACTGTTGATAATTATACATTCCGGTTCTTTAAGAGATATTACAATATAGAATTTAGCAGGGCAGAAATACATAAAATGGCAGAATTTGAATTTTCATCAGTGGAACAGCTTAAAAATTTTCATGGCATGATAACTTTACTTTCAAAGGAAATATGCAAAAAAACACCAAAATGTTCTATCTGCTTTCTCAGGAATAAATGTATTTTTGGCACTAAAATTTAAAGATCAGAAACCGGGCTATTTTTAAATTCATTATATTTTCTCATGGTTTTAATTGATTCGCCAATGATCATTCCAAGTGTAAAAGACAGAAGCGAATCAACGATAAAGCCTGCGGTAAGATTTGATGGATAAAGTATTTCCAGAGCAATCCTTATAAGGAAGCCGGATAGCCAGATTATCATGATCAGTGGGCTTCGCTTATAGTACAGAAAATTGTTTTTCTTGAAGAAAATTACCTGTTCACCAAATATTATTCCAGGAACTATGCCAACACAGCATATCAGCATAACAAGAATTATATAATTTAGTATGCCAATAAAACTGCCCATGAAGTAAAGAAGGAGGAGCAGGTATAATAATGGCAATGTAAAGAGGCGTGAAGTCTTGAAGAGCCTTCCATGCAGCCCTGAAGTTATTCTGCGCCAGGTAACAAATATTGCTATGAAAACAAGAAATACAATTGTCGCCAGGTTAGAATTATTTAGAGAAACCACGAAAGTTTATCCAATTTATTTATATAAATATTCTGTGAAAATTTTCAATTATCAAAAATTGATGTTAGTTATTTATAAAATTACTGGCTACTGTATGTAACTATGAATTATATAAAAGTAAACAGGGAATGGAAAATAGCCTATTCTTATCTGGTTTTTGGAGTTATCATGCTTTTAGCATATATTTTTACGCATGAATACGAGTTGGCTGTAGTTTCTGAGCTTATTTTTATAGCAGTATATTTTATTCATTCTTTTTTATATTATAATATAAAATACACATTAAAATTTTTTGGAGTGACATACATTCTTGCACTGGGCATAGAGGAAATTGGCCTGCATTCTGGAATACCATTCGGGCATTATTACTACACAGCTGTTCTTGGCCCTAAAATATTTGGTGTTCCCCTGGCCATACCATTTCTTTGGTCCTCACTTTTATATTTTACACTTATTGCAGCAGATAATAACATATTTAAGGCTGCATTTCTCATGATGCTGCTTGACCTTTCATTTGACCCACGGTTTTCCATGCATATATGGCACTGGGTAACGCCAGGAATTTATTTTGGTGTTCCATTGATAAATTTTATTGGCTGGTTCATATCTTCATTAATTATTTATTATGTTATAAGTAAAATTATCTGCAAAAAGGATAACTATGATATAAATGGAATAATTTTTTATGGCATGTTTGGAATATTTCAGGGAATAGAAGATATCGTTGTAGGATTGTTTTTGCTCTCATTTATCTCCTTTGCTATGTTTATGCTTGCTATTTATTTCTTGCTGGCCAGCTATAATCATAAGATTCGGCAGAAACCATTAAAAATTTATTGAATTCAATAAATTTTCATAAAGAATTATATAATAATAATCGATAAAGATACAATGTTCAAGGTTACACTAACTTTGGAACGGGAAAAATATTCCGACTATATAGAAGCTATAAAACCCGAAGCCACCGAAACATTCGGCAGATCAGGCATTGAATTAATGGAGGATAATAAAAACATATATATAGTGATAAACGCACCAGATGCCTCGTCACTTAGGGCAAGTGTTTCCTCATTAACTCGGGTTTTAAATATAGTTAAAAAAGTAATGGAGGAAAATGTATGGTAGAACCAAATTTAAATGCGTATTTACAAAATCAGATAAAGCAAGCACAGGATATGCAGGCACAAATAGAACAGATTGCAAATCAGCGGTATCAGATAGATATAAAAATTAAGGAACTGGAAAAAACCTTAAAAGAACTTAATACAATAAATAAAGATGTTCCTGTATACAAAAATGTTGGGCCGATAATTTACAGGGTTGATGATAAAGACAAATTAATTTCAGATCTGGATGAGCAGAGAGAGCTGAGCCAGATGCGTGCAAAAACGTTAGAAAATCAACAGAAATCTTTAGAAGCTAAATATAAAGAACTGGAAGAAGCAATACAGAAAAGATATGAAGAATCAACAAAATCCCAGAATAATCTGAATATAAAGTAAGAGTTTTTAAGAATAAATAGCTCTTTCGTGTATTCTTTTCAATTATTTATATGGATTTTAGAATATCTTTCCAGTTTTATTGTATATTATAGGGCCGACAAGAAGATGCTTGGCTGGAATATCACCCAGAAGAGAGATGACAGGATTGATAATGCAATGTTCTGCACAGGCATGTGGCACAATTTACTCAATATGGGAAGGTTCTAGAATCGTGTCCCACACTCCTATTCCTGAAAGCATATATCCATGCTTTAACATTGTATTCATAATTCGTTATATATTAATTTTCAATTTCTTTAAATTCTTAATTCAGTATAATATTGGGTGAACATTTTCGTAAAATTGTGATAATTTAAATACTCGATCAAGCTATTTTATTATGAAATCTATATGTCCGTTCTGCGGTGTTGGTTGCGGCCTTGAACTTTCTGCCGTTAATGGAATTGTAACATCGTCAAAACCAGTTGAGGAGCATGTTTTCAGCCATGGCCATATCTGTGGAAAGGGCGTAATGGCATTTGAGGCTTTAACCTCATGGGACCGTATGGCTTATCCTCTGGTAAGGCAAAAAGATAAGTTAGACAGAACTGATTGGGATAACGCATTAAATATAACAATAAATAAAATCAGGGCAATTCAGAAACAGTATGGAAATGATTCTGTTGCCTTCTATGGTGGATGCCAGAATACAATTGAGGAGGGATTTTTAATGCAAAAGCTTGCAAGAGCCCTTGGCACGAATAATGTAGACTCATGCGCCCGTGTTTGCCATGATCCTTCAGCCAAAGCATTGAAAGATATGGTGGGAATTGGTGCCGGTGCAAATTCTGTAACGGAGGTGCCAAAAGCTGATGTAGTTATTATAGCAGGCGAATCAATTACAGATAGCCATCCTGTCCTTTCACAGTATTTCATAAGTGCAAAGGAAAATGGAACAAAGATAGTGGTCATAGACCCAAGGGCAACAAGAAGTGATTCATTTGGAGATATGCATTTAAAGATAAAACCCAGAACGGATATTTTTCTTTTCAATTCAATTGGCAACTATATTATTAAGAATGGCCTTGCAAATAATGAATTCATAAATAATAGAACGCACCACTTCGATGAATATAAAAAAGTTGTAGAAAAATATAGCGTAGAAATGGCTAGTGAAAAAACGGGAATCAACACAGATGATATAATAAAATTGGCCAATCTGATTGCATCCAGGAAAACTATATTTTCGTGGGGGCTCGGGTTAACCCAATCCACTGGCACGGCTGGAATAAAATCATATATAGATCTTGCTCTATTGACAGGAAACATTGGAAAAGAAGGAGCTGGCCTGATTGCATACAGAGGCCAGACCAATGTTCAAAGTTCTGGTGATTTGATAAAGCCAGATATATATCCAATAGGGCCAATTAACGAAGAAAACAGCAAGGCCCTGGAAAAATTATGGGGATTCAGGCCACCGCTGTGCAAAGGAACAAGCATACCGCAGGCTTTTTATGGAGGAGATGGAAAAATAAAGGCAATGTTTCTCATGGGATATAATCCTGTGCGCAGCCTTCCAGATAAGGCAAGGGTAGAAAAATTTTTAAAATCATTAGATTTTCTTGTGGTACAGGATATATACATGACTGAATCGGCTGAGTATGCAGATGTTGTTCTTCCTGCGGCTGCGTGGGCTGAAAAGGAAGGTTCAGTGACAAGCCTGGATAGGCTTGTAAAATGGAGGTACAAAGCTGTAGACCCCCCTGGAGAGGCAAAACCAGATTATGAAATACTGGCATTGCTGGCAAAGAAAGCTGGATTTGGCTTTAATTCGAACCCGGAAAAAACCTTTGAAGATGTAAAAATGGTATCAAAAGTTTATTCTAAATTAAATATAGAAGACGTTAAAGATTACAGCAAAAATTCCAGATATCCAAATGGAGAAAGGCACCTCTACAGCGATTCTTTTTCACTTCCTGATGGGAAGGCCAACTTTATGCCTGTAGAATCACCAGAAGTTCCGGATGGTTTAATCCTTA
Organism: Ferroplasma sp.; assembly: GCA_038729085.1. Taxonomy (GTDB): domain Archaea; phylum Thermoplasmatota; class Thermoplasmata; order Thermoplasmatales; family Thermoplasmataceae; genus Ferroplasma. The sequence continues at coordinate 19,984 of JAVYST010000009.1, forward strand.
TTACAGGAAGAACGGTTACCAGATACAACACAGATGAGGTAATAAACAGAATTCCTGGAATTCAAAAATATGAGCCCAGGTTATGGGTTAATCCAGCAGATGCTTCAAAATACGGCATTCAGGATGGGAAAAATGTGTATATTAAATCATCGGCCGGAGAGTTAAAGATAATGGCAAAGATCACAGATGATGTATTGCCTGGCACTGTTTTCGCTTACATGCATAATCCAGACATAAACTATGTAGTTACAGCTGAGCTTGACGAAGAAACAGGAACACCAAAATATAAATTCACTCTGGTAACTGTAACGGCTGCATGATAAAGTTTTTTAATTATTTAATTAATGTTATTTAATTCTGTATTCATTGGAATAGATGTTGAATGAATTTTTTCTCAGGAATGATGCAAGTGTGATGTTATATATATCGGCAAGTTCAATTGCAAGCGATGAGGGTGCTGAAACTGAACTGATTATAGATATGCCGAACATTGAAGCTTTCTGCACAATTTCAAAACTCGCACGCCCACTTACCTGAAGTATAGCCTGTTCATTCCGGTTAACGCCTTTAAGCAGAAGTTTACCTATGGATTTGTCCACTGCATTGTGCCTGCCAATATCTTCTGAGATGCATAAAAGTTCACCGGAGTAATCGAAAATAGCAGCAGCGTGTATGCCTCCTGTGTATCCAAATATTTCCTGGTTTTTTATCATTTTATCTGGGAGGCCAGTTAATATTTCTGCATCGATTTTTTCACGATTTTTAATCACAACCGGATTTTTCACAAAAACATTATTTAGATTTGTTTTGCCACAGACCCCACAGCTGGAATTTACGTAAAAATTTCTCTGATTTAATAACTCTATTTTAAAATCACGAACCTTTACAATAATTATATTTTTACGTTCTGATGGTGGAGCCATTGGATCGTTGTAAATGCCTATTATATCCGGTTGTTTGATAATACCCTCATCAAAAAGGAATCCTGCTGCCAGTTCAAAGTCATTGATTGGTGTCCTCATAATTACAGATACAGGGTATATCTTATCATCCATAGAGATCCGTATCTCCATTGGCTCTTCCTCTGTAACATAATCATCGGTTTTCTGTTGTATTTCATCTGAAAATTTTACAATTTTTTTCTTTACATATCCATTCATTTTTGCCTCGCTGGCCCAGAAAGAACAGTAATAATCAAAGCCAGCGCCCTTGATGTTTCGCTGTTATTCAGCATCCTTGCAAGATTCAGCAAACCAGGCGGCTGGCCCTTTAAATCAGCACTGTTAATTGACTTTCCCAGTTTATCAAGGCTGCTTCCAATTTTATCTGGATTAATACTGGAGATGAGTGCCGCAACACCGGCTAAATTTGTGAAAAGTTTTTTAGTGCTTTCCCGATCAAACTGTTCCGAGAGCTGGTCTATTATATAGGAATAATTCACCGCAATAGAATTTATCATTGACAGCATTCCGGAATCATTTAAATTCTTCAATGTATCGAGAAAGTTTTTGAAGCTCTCATTATATTCATCTGGAATCAGGCTCTCTTTTTTTTCATCGTTATTTTCCACATATTCTATCGGCTTCGACATTTTAATCATCTGTTATTTTTTTATAATCTTTCCTTTCCCATTTCTTAGCTACAGCTATTCCGACCTGTGGAACTGGATGCCCGTATCTTGGATTTGTTTTTGGAAGAGGAGAATCTCCCTTTTCCTTCAATTTTTTAATATTCACCGGCAGTTCCTTGTACGCAGGGGTATCAGAGTCTGGGTCTCTTGTATAGGATGTGAGCATGTTCACACCGGATCTTTCATCGGTCACATTCATGGGCATGTACAGTTCATTTCTGCTGACACGGCCTGTAACAAGTGCCCGTATCTTTATATTTCCCCATTTTGATGAAATCCTTACAAAATCTCCGCTTTCTATGCCATATTCGCTTGCAAGTTTTTCCGATATTTCAACAAAAGAATCTGGCACCTTTTCTTTTATGCCTTCAGTCTTGAAGGTTTCATTTCCTTCGTGGAAATGCTCAAGCATTCTTCCATTATTGAGGTGCAGTGGATATTCATCATCCTCCTGAAGCGGAGGCCTGTATTTCAGCGTGTAAAACTTTGCCTTCCCATCCGGGAAGTTAAATCTATCAGCATAAAGGTATTCCGAATCAGTTCCATCTTCATTCACTGGCCATTGCAGGCTTTTGAATCCTTCAAGCCTTTCATAATTCACTCCGGCAAACATGGGCGAAAGTGATGCAGCTTCATCCATTATTTCAGATGGATGTTTATAATCCCATCCAGCATCAAGGGCATTGGCAACCATCTGTATTATTTCCCAGTCAGGTTTTGTATCTGCATATGGCTCCATAACTCGATAAATCCTCTGGATTCTTCTTTCCGTATTTGTAAATGTTCCCTCTTTTTCGAGGCTTGCAGAAGATGGGAAAACGACATCGGCAAATTTTGCAGTTTCTGAGAAGAATATATCCTCTACTATAAGAAAATCAAGCTTTTCCAGTGATTTTCTGATCATATTTGAATCTGGCCCTGTAGAAGCAATTTCCTGCCCAACAACATACATTGCTTTAATTTTATCATTATCAATATTTTCAATGCACGACACATTGTCTATGCCTTTTGTAGATGAGAGTTTGGCATTCCATGCCTTCTCAAATTTTTTGATTATTTTCTCATCTGATATGGATTGGTAACCCGGGAAATATGTTGGCATGGCTCCAAAATCACTGGCCCCCTGAACATTATTATGGCCACGGAGTGGATAGGCGCCTGTCCCAGGCCTCCCATAATTTCCTGTAGCAAGCAACAGGTTTGAAATGGCAGTTGATTCATCAGAACCGGCAGAGTGCTGTGTTATTCCCATAGCCCATAAAATACACATACTTTTAGCGCTGTGTATCATTTCCGCGGTTTCTATAAGCTGTTCCTCTGGAATTCCTGTTATATTCTCTGCATTTTTAAGTGTAAAACTTTCAAGGCTCTTATAATATGCCTCAAAGTTATTTACCCTCTTCCTGATAAAAGCATCATCATGCCATTTCATATCAATTATATACTTTGTAATTGCAGAAAGAAATACTATATCAGTTCCTGGATGTGGATGAAGATATATATCAGCCCGCTCTGCCATTTCATTCTTTCTCAAATCAGAGACAATAAGTTTCTGGCCATTCAGTTTATGTGCCCTCTTAACCCTTGTAGCAAGTACAGGATGTGATTCTGCTGTATTTGCACCGACAATCATAACCAGATCCGAACTGTAAATATCTTTAATGGAACCGGCATCACCGCCGTAGCCCACAGTTCTCCATAAGCCAGTAGTTGCAGGAGCCTGGCAAAATCTTGAAGAGTTGTCAACATTATTGTTATGGAAAATTTGCCTTGCAAGTTTCTGAATTAAAAATGATTCCTCATTTGTGCCTTTTGATGATGCTATGAACATTATAGACTCATTGCCAGACTTTTCAGAAACTTTCTTTAAGCCATCTGCAGCAAACTTTATGGCTTCTTCCCACGTTGATTCAACAAACTTCCCATTTTTCCGTATTAATGGCTTCTTTAAACGTTCATCGCTGTTTACAAAACCCCATCCAAATTTGCCCTTTATGCATGTTGAAATTCCATTAGCAGGAGATTCAACCTCTGGCTGAACCTTAAGTATTTTCCTGCCCTTGGTCCACATTGTGAAGGAGCAGCCAACACCACAGTAAGTGCATACTGTTTTTGTTTTCTTGATCTGCTCATCCCTCATTTTCGCCTCTATATTGCTTATCTGCATAACCAGCCTGTTTCCAATTGGCTTTTCAAGCCCCTTGCCGAAATCAACAAGGTTATCTTTAGCTTTCCTTGTGAGTGATGTAAAGTATCCTGCCTCTTCAAGCATGGGCTTTTCCATAAGTGCATTTACAGGGCAAACGGTAATGCAATGGCCGCATGATACACATGAAGATTCATTTATGCTTTTTCCATCATCCCAGACAACACGGGGCCTTTCAAGTGACCAGTCGATATGCAGTGTTTCATTCACCTCAACATCCTGGCAGGCTTCAACACACCTCCCACATAAAATGCATTCATCTGGGTCATATCTGTAAAAAGGATTTGTATAATCGGCTTCATAGGGCTTCTTTTTATAGGGATATTTCTGCCTTACTATCTGAAGTTCATCAACTGCATTATGCAGTGCACAATCACCATTGTTATTTTCACATACTGTACAGTGAAGGTTATGCTCTTTCAATAACCTGTTCACTGCCTCCAGCTGCCTTTCATGAACATCATCTGTTTTATATTCTATCTTAAAGTTTCTATCTATCAAGGTGGAACAGGATCTGACATATTTGCCATTTGCTTTAACTATACATGTATCACATGATTCTATTGGGCCCAGAGCAGGATTATAGCAAACATGCGGAATGTCAATATTATTCTCTCTCATCACATCAAGTATTGTTTTACTGCTATCTGCATTATAATTGATATCGTCTATAATTGCCTTATAGTTTTTCATAATATCACATATAAATAATAAATTATTTATATTTAAGAATGATTAATTGAACCCAATACAAAAAAGGTTTATACATAATACGGATATAATTTTGATCATTATGATTGATGCAGCATTGCCTCCTCTGGCTGTTGGATTTTTTGGGCTTGGAATAGGTTATTTTGTTTTCGGTGGGTCTACAATTTTTGGTTTGCCCAGGGAAAAGAATGAAAATGTGAACCATGCAATGGGAATGTGGGGAATATGGATGCCTGGATTTATGCAGTTCCTTGCCGGAACATATATATTTCTTGGACTGACAATATTTCATGCATTCAGGGGTACTCCTATACTTTATATGGCTGGACTTGCTTTTACCGCATACGGTGTTCACTGGTTCGCTCTGGGCTACAACAAATATAAGGGCGCCGATACTACAGTAGATGGGTTTATGGCAGTAGGATTTTTATGGATATCAATAACAGGTGCTGTGGTATTTGGCATTGGCAATGATATCCCGGTAATGATACTGTTCATACTGCTGGCATTCGTATACATAAATGATATTCCTGCAAGCCTCATTCATTCCAGGGCATGGGAGAAAGGAAAAGCCCTTTTCCAGCTTATTACAGGTGTATGGTTAATGTATCTTATGTTTGCAGCAACAATGAATTTTGCTCTTGGATACCACCTGTGGCTATAAATTATTTTTAGATTAAATTTTTATTCTATTTTAAATTAATGTATAATGAAAATATTTTCATTCTCTGGGTCATCTGGATCAGGCAAAACAACAGTTATAAAAAATCTTATTTCTGTTTTGTCCAGCAAGTACAGAATAATGTATATTAAAGACATGCCACATGGAAATATTTCACTTGACACTGAGGGAAAGGATACATGGATAATGGAAAATGCAGGTGCTGCGATAACCTACGGCCTTGCTCCAGAAAAAACATATATGATGTCTGAAGGGCATACGGATTTAGAGGATATAATAAGTTCCAGAAGTTCAATAGACATGGTATTCATAGAGGGTTTTCGTTTCAATAATTACGGAACTAAATTTCTGGTGCTTGGGAATGAAGAGTATCTAAAATCAAAACCTGATTATGTGATCAGGGCTAACAATAATACATATATGGGAAAATGTTTTAAATATCCAGATGATATTAATTTACTTTTAAATCTCATCACAGCCAATTGACTTCCTGGCAAATAATAAATCGCTGTATGTATTCACGCTTTTAAGTTTAAATGTGTCCATATCCAGAGCTTTTAATTTGTCCAGTTCAAAAAATTTGCTGATGCTCTCATTGCCAGATAATCTATAATTTTTAATGCTTTCATATATATCTGTCCCATAAATTGCGAATAATGGCTCATAATAGCCATAATTTGATGCCGGTAACGTATTTCCATTAGAGGAATTGATTAATTTATAGAGCATTGGCCTGTCTATCAATGGCATATCGCCACCAACAGCCATAAAATTTTTATAATTTTCTATACAGTATATTAACGAATCAATTAAAATGCCATCAGTTGCATCAATTGCCTTATCGCAATACTTGCATTCAAGCCCAGCATCTTTTGTGAATAATATGATTTTTGAGAATAATTTTGAGTTAAAAAGTATTTCAGATATGTAGGAAATCATTGGCCTGCCGCATATAGCCATTCTATGCTTGTCGGGCAACCGCTCACTTTTCTTTGCAAATATTACAGCAATCATTTTATTTAAATCCAAGTTTATCGAATGCATCTTTCAGATCATTATAGTGGCCAGATGATCGGTTCAGATAAATGTAAAACCGATTGATGCCAATGTCACTATAGTCGAGGCCATACATATCAGCATATATTTTATAGGTAATTCCTGCATCGCATCTCAGATTCGCCACATAATCACAGATGATTTGCGGGTTGCCTAAATATATTTTAGAAGCGTTATTTTTTAAATTTGATGGCATTTTATTCAGCCCAGAACCATTGTACAGTAGGGCAATATCAGCATAATCTCTTTTGCTGTATATATAACCATAATGAATATCAGTATGTGCCACAGCCTCATAATTACCAGGTTCTGGCAATTCTGGATAATTCCAGACAATTGCGTCTGCTATGCCGCTTGAAAAGGATTTTATAATTTCGTTATATCCCTGCTCAACAAAAATAGAATTGTTAGTTACAGTGTAAGGCATATTTTCCATTAATGGAAGGTATTGGCCTGCGATTAAAATTTCAGCTATTTCCGGTGAAAAGAGATTAACGCTTATTTTAGAATTCACGCCAAGGTATTCAGATTTAGAGTTAATTATTGAATAGCCTGTAGCTTTGCTCACTCTTGATATAGAGCCGGAATTGCCCCTGGCCTGAAACGCATGATAGCTGTTCTCCTTTTTAAAAAGTTTTACCAGCAAGAGATCTGTATTTCCATTATGGAGCTCGAAACGTTCAGCAGTTATTGCATCAACTGATAACATATGGTAGTTGCAATTAAGCATCTTGAACAGCGCTGGCAGTACAAGGGAATAGAATATCATCATTGATGAAACAGGAAAACCTGGGAGGCCAAAAATTATTTTTTTTCCGGATCTGGCAAAGAGAGCAGGTTTGCCAGGCTTAACACGGATGCCATGGAATAAAATTCCAGGCTTGTATTCTCCAAGTATTTTATAAACCATGTCATGTTCTCCTGCAGATGTACTGCCAATTGTCAGAGTAACATCATTTTCACTAATGGATTTTTCAATTGCGTTCTTTATATCATCATAATTATCCTGTATAATTCCATAATTTTTTATCTCAAATGCACTGTATCTGTTTAACCCAGTTTCAAGTGAAAGGCCATTTGAATCGTATACTTTTCCCTGCAAATATTTGCTTCCAGGTACAAGAAGTTCATTGCCGGTGGATATAATCCCGATCTTTAATTTTCTGAGGACGTCGATACTGTAAATGCCTGTAGCAGCCGCAACCGCAACATTCCTCAAATCAACCATCATGTATTTCCCAATAATCTTTTCACCCTTTATTACATCTATTCCTGCACTGGAGAGTTCATTGAATTTAACCACAGGCCTGAAAATGCTAATGGTATTCTCAAATTCTTCCGTATCTTCAAAGGGCACAACGGCATCTGCCCCAACTGGTATAACGCCACCCGTTGGTACCTTGATACATGTTTTCTTTCCTGTAAACTTAACAGCAGGCTCCCCAATATTTGTTTCTCCTGCCATCCTCAATTTTACAGGTGAATTATATGATGCTTTCATTGTATCGCTGGCAATAACCGCAAAGCCATCAACCTGCGATCTGGTAAATAGTGGAAGATTGTTCATGCTATGGACATCTGTAGCTGATATGCGCCCACAGCTCTGAACAAGCGGTATGTTTTCTATTTCATCAATAGCACTGGCATTTTTCATTATTATAGACTGCGCTTCCTGAAATTCCAATAATTTATGGAAAACTAATCCCATTTTATCTCACCTATCAAATATATCATTATCTGCTTTCCTGCTTCAATGCCCTCCCGATCATCATTAATCATTATCATACAATTGCCATCTATTATTCCCGATATATTTCCAGATGCAGTGGTATTAAGTGGCCTCACATGAAGCCCATTCTCACCCACATATGCGTGTGCAAGGTGAAATGTAGTGAATCCAATTTTTTTATGAATATTTGTGTCCAGAATTGCAAATGCCCTGCTGTAAAGTTCAAAAGAAAATAAGTTTTTAATATATCTATTAATTATAACCAGTGATGATATTAATGCAGCGACGGGAAGTCCTGAAACAGATATGACAGGTTTCTGGTTATAAAATAAGGCCATTGTCTGCCCAGGCTTAATTGCCACACCAGAAAATAAAGGCTTTCCAACCTGTTCAAGGGCAGCTGTGGCCATATCACTTTCGCCGAGGCTGCTTCCTCCAGTAACAATAATTATATCAAATTTATCAAGTGCACTGCTAACAGTATTTTTTATGGAACTTATATCATCATTGCACAGCCCTGCTATTCTGGCTTCAATATAATTATTGGAATAAAAAGATGAAAGAAGCGCTCCAGTAGAATTTTTTATTGTACCATTAATCACTTCATCACCGGTGTTAATTATGCCAATTTGAATTTTCTTATAAACAGATATAAATTTTATATTTGTGGCTACCATAGCAGCTATCTGCCCGGCAGTGATTAAATGGTTGGAACTGGTAATTTTATATCCTGATTTTATGTCTTCCCCGATCCTGGAAACATTGAGATATGGATGGCATTCTGAATATAATAAGATGTCATTGCCAGATCTTTCTGTATCCTCTACTTTTATAACTGCATCGCATCCTGCAGGCATTTCTGCTCCTGTATATATTTCAATGCATTTATGCTTTCCTTCCATGGTGATAGCTTTACGGCCAGGGCCTTGAACTCCTTCTATTGATAATTTTACAGGATTTGTATCGGATGCATCCAGTGAATCGGCAGAATTTATGGCATAGCCATCCATGGCACTCCTGTTGAACCCAGGAATATTTACGCCTGAGATAACATCAATAGCAGATATACGCATCATAGAGCTTTCAACAGCAATGTTTTCAATAGCAGGTTTTTTAATATCCAGTTTATCAAATAAGTTCAATATACTATCATATGAAAGAAATGGATCAAAATTCTTCATTATATGCTTTAAAGTGCTCACCTGAATTGTTATCTTTTTTTAACTATTAAATTTTATTGAATGATTGCTAATTTATTTTCTACAATAGATATAAAACAATATTAATTCATACGCATAAATAATATATAATAAATAAGGATATCCAATAAATGTCATTGCTTTTAATTGCATTAAAATTCCTTACAATAGTATTTGGTTCAATTATTGCCGGTTTTATTGGCTCACTTACAGGGCTTGGAGGCGGAACAGTTCTTGTTCCTGTCCTGACACTTTTTTATGGCATACCGTTTATTTTTGCTGCAGGCGCAAGCCTTATATCCACTATAGCAACATCCGCTGGATCTGCCAGTGCATATACAAAGAAGAAAATTGCAAATATTAAAATTGGCATAGGGCTTGAAATAGCAACAACTACCGGTGCTATAGTTGGATCATTGACGCTTATATATATAGATAAGGAATCATTGATCTGGGTTGTATATGTTATATTCGGCCTTGTATTATTATTTTCATTAATTCCAACAATAAAGAAAATTGGAAAGGAGATACCGCCAGAAACACCGCCGGACTGGAGCACAAAATTGTTTCAATTGACAGGCTCATATTATGATGAAAGATTGAGGAAAACCATAAAATACCACGGCATAAGATGGTGGTTAGGAGAGATAGTTATGTTTTTTGCAGGATTTGTTTCAGGCCTGCTTGGAATTGGCTCTGGGGCATTGAAAGTCCTGGGCATGGACTGGGCAATGAACCTTCCAATGAAGGTTACAACCACATCGAGCAATTTTATGATTGGAATAACTGCAGCTACTGGAAGTTCTATTTACTGGTATGAAGGATATATTAATCTCTTTATAGCAGCGGCCACTGCTATCGGCGTTCTGATAGGTGCATTTCTTGGTGCAAAAGTTCTTGTAAGGATATCCAATGAAAATATAAGATGGATATTCTTTGCAATACTGTCATTTTTAGGATTTGATATGGTATTTAAGGGGCTGCACCTTATTAACTTCTCTATATTTAAATCATCACTGACTGACCAGTTTTTTGTTTCAATCATAATATCTATTGCATTAATTGGATTATTATACTATAATACAAAGAGAAAGGAATGGAGTGGTAATAATGAAAAAGTATGATGATGAAATAATAATAAGCTATTTTCTTCGACTTGGTGTAATTATCAGTGTATCATTTATAATTGCAGGTGTTATAATTATTTTCATAAAAAATGGAGGAGATGGCTTTACACTTTCTCAGATGTCAAGCTACAACTATGCATTGAACCATGGAATAGATTCCAAAGCAATTCCATTGAACAAAATATTTTCTGGCCTGACATCCATTGATGGATTGTATTTTATAACAGTTGGCCTCTGGGTTTTAATCTTCACGCCGATAACTGTTGTCTTCATTGGTTGGGTTTCATTCCTTGACGACAAAAACTATCTTTATGTTGCAATGGCATCTATAGTATTGTTCAATCTGTTCTTTGCAATGCTTGTTATTCCAAGATTTGTTTTATAATTTTTATCCAAAAAATTATAATATGTAAAGACAATGAATAATAACATGGCAGTCGGGAATTCATTTTTTGGATATGTTCGAGGTTTTAGAATAAGTGATGCAGAGAAAATTATGGAAATTATTAAATCATCACTTCCAGAATATTATACAAAATCACTGATTCTGGACCTTTATAGGTCCTGGCCCCCTGCCTTTCTGGTTTATGATAGCATGGACAGTGTTGCCGGATTTATTATAGGTTCAAAATATTCAGGCACAGAAGGCAGGATTTTACTATTCGCAGTTGATTCTCCGTATCGCAGTTCCGGAATAGGGTTAAAGCTGCTAAAGCAGGAATTTAATGTTATGGTGTCAGCAGGCCTTTCTACTATCAGGCTAGAAGTTAAGACTGACAATGATCAGGCTATAAAATTTTATAAAAATAACGGTTTTTCTATTATATCTACACTGAAAAATTATTATTCTGATTTATCCGATGCCTATTTGATGTGGAAAATAATTTAGAAGACGTCTACCTTCCCATCAACAAACATCTGGGTTAAATCGGACATGTGTGCCAGCCTGTCATCTGCAATTGCCCTTATATTGTTTTTATGTTTTGACTGGTCAACACCATTATCATATATTACCTGCAAGGATGCTACATGAGGCTCATCAACCGGGCTGCCTATCTGCGATACAATTCTTACAAGTATTTCTTTAATGTCTCCGCCCTCTTCCTCTATAACCTTGCTTGCTATCTGGTTTGAAAGGACATTATAAAGCTTGCCAACGTGTGTTACTGGATTTTTTCCGGCTGCCGCTTCCATGCTCATTGGCCTGTATGGTGTTATTATTCCATTTACCCTGTTTCCTCTTCCGACTGATCCATCATCGCCATTTTCCATTGACAATCCTGTAACGGTCAGATAATATACATTATCGCTCTTCACATCGCCAGTGTTTACATAGACCTTTAAATCATTATCAGTGTGTTTTATAGCATTGTCGGTTATTTTGCTTACAAGCTCTTCTTTAATGGAAAAGTATTCATCTGGATCCTTGACGTATTTGTCTACATACGCGGCTGCAACAGTCAGGTTTATTGTCCTTCCCTTTCTGAAGCCCATAACTTTTATATCAAATCCTATGCCAGGAAGTGATTTCTTCAGATCGCCATTTATATATTTTTCTGTTAATTTAACTATGTTTTCAGTATCTGTAAATGGTGCAAAGCCAACTCCGAATGATGTGTCATTGGCTTTGAATTTTCTTGTATCGTATAGGCCACGGAGATCAATGGAACCATTGCCTATTCTAGAATCTATCATAACATCGGAATCAATATCGAGATCAGGAAAATGTTCACGAAGGTAATCTTTTGCTGATTTAATTGCAATAGATTTGACGGGTATTCTTTCGTCGCCCACTGTAGATGTGGCCCTTCCACTCAAAAGTATGTATGTAGGGTCAAGTACATTGCCTCCATTGAATTTTGGATCGGCCTGCCCTCCAACAACCTCTACCTGATCGGTATTATGGTGCAGAATTCTGCCATACTGCTTTATATAATATCTGCTCAATGATCTGCTTACTGATTCAGCAATACCATCTGCAACACTGTCTGGATGGCCAATACCCTTTCTTTCAACAATTTCTACTTCCCTGCTTGCCGTAGGGCTCTGTTTTATGGTTTCAACCTGTATATTCCTTTCTATTTTTAATTGTGATTCCATGAAAGTGTGATATGTAAATGCTTTTAAATGTTTTGTATTACGTTTATATAAATTACCGATGTATCGTTAATATTACTCTGGATAATCTCCGGCATATATTGCAATAATTTTTTATTATATTATCCTATTATCATAAATGAGAGTATTTATCAGTGTTTATAATAAAACAGGCCTTGTTGATTTCCTTGAAGCAATTAAGGGTTTTATAGATGAAATCTATGGAACTGACGGATCAGTAAAATATCTTGCTGAGCATGGAATTGATGCCAAAAAGTCATCAATATTGACTGGCTTTGATGACCTTCTGGATGGCAGGGTAAAGACACTCCATCCTGGCATTTTCTCAGGGCTTCTGTCAACACGTGATGAAAAATCCAATCAACAATTAAAAAAATATGGATATCCAGATTTTGACATGTTAATTTCAAATTTATATCCTTTCAAGGAAGCTGCAAAGAGCGGAGACCTGAAAAAAATGATAGAGAATATTGATATTGGTGGCTTATCATTGATTCGTGCAGCCGCAAAAAATTATAAAAATGTAATTGTTGTCTCTGATATTGAGGATTATGGCAGTGTAAGGGATGAAATAGTTAAAAATGGCAAAATCAGCATGAAAACCAGGGAATTGCTTGGATTGAAGGCATTCTCAAGGTCTGCAGCCTATGATATTGCAATATATGATAAGTTATATGAAAAACTTAATTCATCACAGCCCGAGGAATTGTTTATCCACGGATATGGCCGTTCATCACTAAGGTATGGTGAAAACCCTGACCAGAAAGCCTACATGTATAAAACAGAAAATATTTATGGAATACCAAACGCTGTGCAGCTTAATGGCAAGGAGCTTTCATACAATAATATACTTGATGGAAATGCTGCACTTGAGACTGTGCAGGATTTTGATGATATAACATCTGTTATAGTAAAGCACAGAACACCTTCTGGCGTTGCAAGTGCAGGCACATTAAAAGAGGCATTTATAAAATCATATAATGCAGATCCTGAATCAGCTTATGGATTTGTTATCGCATTGAACAGAAAGCTGGATATTGAAACGGCAAGGGAAATGTCTAAAAAATTTATTGAAGTATTGATTGCACCTGGCTATGATGATGATGCTTTATCCCTTTTAAAGAAAAAGAAAAATCTCAGAATATTGAAATGCTCCATGGAGAAAGACAGGAGCTTTGCTGTTGCATCGGTTTCAGGTGGCATGCTTCTTCAGGACAGAATTGATTACAGATATGGCAATCTGGAACTTAAATCAGAAACATATGCAGATGATAAAGTTTTAAAGGATATGGAATTTGCCTGGAAGGTTGTTGCCCATGCCAAAAGCAATGCAATGGTCCTTGCTAAAGGCCTTGTAACAGTTGGCATAGGTGCAGGGCAGACCTCAAGAATAGAATCACTTAAAATAGCAATTGATCGCGGTGGCGATAATGTCAAGAATTCTGTCCTTGCATCAGATGCATTTATTCCATTTGATGATTCTGTCATAGAATGTTATAAAAATGGCATAATTGGAATAATAGAACCAGGTGGCTCAATAAGGGATGATGATGTCATAAACAGGTGCAATGAATATAAAATCCCACTTTACTTTACAGGAAAGAGAGTATTCCTGCATTAGAACCTTACAATAAGGAGCGCTATTAAAAAACCTATTATAACACCAGAATTTATATATGGAAGCCCTGGTGCTGGCTTGCCCCGATTAAAGCTGAAGAGAAAAATCAGTGCTGCAAGTGCTCCAGCTGTTGTCATGATTGCAAATATTAAAAAGTGGGGCATATTATAGAGGGATGCTGAAACAATAAATATTTCCGGAATTGCCATATCACCAAAGCCAAGCATCATAACATCCTGCGTTCCACGATTGTCAAAGGTAAGGTTATCTATTTTTAAATTTCCTCTTGATGGGAGCATGAACATCAGGGGAAAATTATTATCCACAGCAGCTTTTGCAAGTGTTACCATATGCTTTGTCCTGTATACAGATATATAGTCGTAAATGGCAAATACTATTAAAAGGGCAAGTGCAATATATGTTTTTAGAATAGTGCCAAGAATGGCAGCTGCTCCGGAAATCATGACGAAGCCAGCTGCATCCGTTACATACCACTCATCCCTGAATAAAAGCAGGTAGGCAAAACCCCCTGTCATAATTATAATTATAGCATAGTATTCGACAAGCGTTGTTGCAATAATTGAAGAAATAACAGTAGAAACAAAGAATATCATATAAATAACTAATATCAAAAAGAATGCTTTCATAACTTTAGCATGCTTTTTTACTACATATATTGTTATTGCTGTAAATATTACAATAAATATGATATAATAAAGAACAAAAACTATTGATATCTGGCTTGATTCTGCTGCAATTCCGGGTATTCCATATAAGCTATTTCCAAGATAAAGTGATACAGCTGACGATAATATAAATAGGGCAATGCCCAGCAATTCACTATTGAACCTTTTACTGTTTCTTTTCAATTTTACCCTTCCTGTTGTATTCACATTTCATGTTCGGGCAGAACTTCCATTTCCGCTTACCATTCACTGCTATTAGCAGAGGAGCCTTGCAATAGGTGCAAACCTCGCCTGTTGGCATTATAATTCCCTTCTGGGGAAGTGGATAGGTAACTGTGCATTTTGGATAATTTGAACATCCAAGGAATCTTTTGCCATACCTTGACTGGCGGATTATCAGGTCTCCACCATCACCGGGGCATTTGCCTATGGCCAGCTTTTTCTTATTGTATTCGCAGTTTGGGTCTACACATCTATATTCAGGTGATTGCCCTTTCCTGATAATTTTTATAATAGGCAGTGAACAGATATCACAGGACTTGTCAGTAAGCTGGATCAGCCCATTGAGATTTAAATTGAAATTTATCCTGCAATCATCATTAGAACACTTGATTTTTGAGAAGTTCCGGTATTTTATTAAAGATATATCGCCGCCATCAATGGGGCACTTTCCAATCACATCGCCCTTATTTGCATATTCTGTTATTGTATCTTTTATTTCTGCCCTGTTGTTCTGGAAGCGCGAAAGGGCATCATGGAGCATTTTCCTGGAATCATCGACAACGTCCTGCATATTTTTCTTATTATCAGCAATTAAATCCATTTCCTTTTCAAGTTCTGAAGTCATGTCAGGCTTTGCTATATCTGAATCTATTAATGTAACAGATTTGATAAAACCAATTCCAAGTGGTGTTGGTTTTAAAGGATTTCCTGATGCAAAGTTGCGGTCATTTAATTTCTGTATTATATCATGCCTCGTGCTCTTTGTTCCAAGATTGAGTGACTCCATGAGTTTGAGCAGTGAAGCAATGTCGTAGCGTTTTGGGGGTTCTGTATATTTCTCTTCCATATCCCATTTTTTGCCTTCCACAATTTCATTTTCTGCGAGTTCAGGAAGCCATGTTTCATGCAGTTTTCTGTATTTATATATATCATACCATCCATTGTCGACTATTTTCTGGCCTGAGGCCTTGAATGTATAACCATTCACATCGATCATTGCAAGTGATTTCTCAATTTTAGCGTTCTTATACATGGTAGCAAGAAATCTTCTGACAATAAGTTCGTATACAGCTTTATATGATCCTGTAAGTGCCTTCTTAGGATATGATACGGGATATATTGGCGGATGGTCTGTTGTCTCAATCTTGCCCCTGGATGGATATATCTTTTCCTGTGATAGGACCATACTGGCTTCACTGTCAAATTCTGTGCCCTTGAATTTCTGTACAATGCTTTTTAAAGGTATAGAACGCTGGTATACTGTATTATCTGTCCTGGGATAGCTGATCAATCCATCCATATAGAGTTTTTCTGCTATTTTCATGGCATTTGAGGGAGATATTCCCATTCTTGATGCTTCCCTTAAAAAATCAGTTGTGCTGAAAGGTATCGGTTTATATACATCCTTAATTTCTTTTGAATACGATTTTACAGTGCCATTTCTTTTATCTATTGCATTAAAAATTTTTGAGGCTTCATCTTCTGTATCAATAGTCTTTTCATACTCTGCCACAAAGTCATCGCCTTTCCTGAAAGTGATTGTTATTACAAAATATTTTTGTGGAACAAAGCTGGAAATTTCTTCCTCTCTGTTGACTATAAGTGCAAGTGTGGGTGTTTGGACACGCCCAACAGAAATAAAATCCTTCCACAGGCGGTTGCTTGTTACAGAGAAAAATCTGGTCAGGACAGCTCCCCACAGGAGGTCTATTTCCTCTCTTGATTTTGCAGAATCGGCCAGCCCATAATTTACATCGATAAGATTGCTGAAGGCTTCCTTTATTTCAGAGTTTGTCAGTGCACTGAATTTAGCCCTTTTAATATTAAAATTATTTGAATTCAGATAGGGCAGTGATTCAACGCCAATTAATTCACCCTCTCTATCGTAATCAGTTGCTATTATTACATTATCTACTTTGTCTATAGATTTCAAAGCTGAATAAGCCCTCTGATTTGTAATTTTATATATAATTTTAGAATCTATAAGGCTGTTGAGATCGGATTTGACCCAGTCCTTGAATTCGTCAGGAAAGTCTGCACCAAGTATGTGCCCACTGAGAGAAACCGTGATATATTTATCATTATTTAAATCGAATTCTATATAACTTATATTTTTTATTTTTTTGGTTTTCGAGGCCTTATCAGAAAGAATGTAAGAAATTCTCCTTCCAGCATCCATTTTTTCTGCAATTATTAAATTTATAGACAAGATAATCTACTTATAATAATGCATAGTAAATAAAGATTTTTCATGTTATTGGTAAAAATCATTTAAACAAATACTTAAATAGGAAATTAGAATGTATATTTATGGTAGATGTAATAGTTATACATAAATGGAAGGATGAACAGAAAGCCGATGTTATGAAATTCGCAACAACAGTTATGGATATGGCTAAATCAAAAAAGTTGCCTGCAGGTTTAAAGCTTGAAGAATTATTTTTGGGCGAAAAGGAGAATGAAGCAGTTTGCAGGTGGACAGCCGATTCACTTGACCATTTAATGGAAACTGCAAAATCCCTTAAACCAACATGGGATGTCCAGGCAGTAGAAGTAGACCAGAAATTTAAAAAAGGCTTATTCTAAATTTTTTTTATGTACCTGTGGAGGAATCCCCAGGGAAGTGGCATATTTTTCTAATTCAATTATCTGTTCTTTATGGAGTCCAAGGAATACACCCTTGCCCTTGCCACCAACATATATATTTCCATTCAATTTGATTAAATTGCCAAGTACATTGCTTACTATTTTTAATATATGGCCCTTAACAGGAATTTCAACTTCACAGGATTCCCATAAAATTTCTGGATAGTCACTGTGCCTCGGCAGGATTACTTTCTTTAATGCAGGGTCTTCAATATCTATATGTGTGATTCTTGCCCTTCCATAGCCCTTAACGTGAATGAATATACGAGCATCCTGAAGCTTAATGCCATCAAGAAATACTGTTCCTTCAACTTCTATTTTGCCAGCCAATATAAAAAACATAACTTGCGAATATATAAATTATGGGTTTTATTAATATGTCAGTTATAAAAATTATTATATGAAGAATTGATTAACTTAAAAGGGCTCGTAGTCTAGTGGTTATGATACCGCCCTTACAAGGCGGTGGTCACCGGTTCAAATCCGGTCGGGCCCATTTAGAAATAGAGTATAAAATTCTCACAATGGCACCAGATGAAAGGAAAACAAAGAAAATAAATAAGTCAACGCTATGGTATCAAGAGAATATGTTGAACCAAGGGAAAATGATTAAAGTTTATAATCAAACGGTGATAAAATATGGAAAAGAATGAAGAGTTATTTTATAATAAATTAAAGGATATATTCATTGGTGCAAAGATTGAGGGAAATTCAGGATTTATAAATCTAATGAATATAAAATCAAATTATTTTGACGTTATTTTTAAAGAACTAAATAAAGAAATAAATGAAAAAATAAATGGCTTCTCAGACTTTAGAGAGGAAATGTTTGATAAACTTTATACTTTCTTTAATACGTATTTCTCAGAATCAGGCAGTATTTATTTTACATATACACCATTGAAATCAAATATCTATGATAAGATATACACAAATCAAGATGATGTTATATTATTCTGGAAAACAAGGATGTTATATTATGTTAAAACAGATAAACTATGGAGTAATCTTTCCATAGATTATGATAAGGATGGATTAAAATATAAAGTAAGTTTTGATTCTTCTAAATTGGAGCACAAATCAGGAAACGAAAAAAAGCATATTAAATATGAATTAAAAGAAATAAAAGATAAAGATAAAGATAAAGATATTAATTTCTACGTGAAATACTCCGAAAACGGAAATATAACTAAAACATCAGAAATAATAAAAGAATTCAAAAAAAATAAAATATATCTAGATGAGGATGACCTTGATAAAATATTTAAAATATTTGAAAAACAGAATGAAGTTGATTATTTTATAAACAAAAATGCTAAGGAATTTTTAAGGGAACAATTTGATTTATGGCTAAAAAATTATATATTCGATGATGAGTCTGATTTCTCTGAAAAAAGGATAAAAGAATTGAAGGCCTTAAAGGAAATTGCATTTACAATAATAGATTTTGTGTCACAATTTGAGGATGAATTGGTAAAAATATGGAATAAACCTAAATTTATCCTAAATTCTAATTATGTTATTACTCTGGATAGAATAGCAAAACAAAATGATGGAATTTCCATAATTGAAAAGATATTGAGCCACAAAGACATCGACAGACAAATTGAAGAATGGAAGAATTTGGGAATTGTTGATAATAAATTTGATAAAAGTAAGGTTTTGGAAAACAAGCAATTAAACACAAACCATGAACATTTGCCTATTGATACAAAATATTTCAAAGATTTAGAACTTGAGATCTTAGAATTGTTTGATGATTTAGATGAATCATTAGATGGATGGTTGATACATTCTGAAAACTATCAAGCATTGAATACAATTCTTTCAAAATTTAAAGAGAAAGTACAGACTGTATATATAGATCCTCCGTTTAATACAGGAACAAACGAGTTTCTCTATAAGAACAATTATATTGATTCTTCTTGGATTTCAATGATGTATGATCGCGTAGAAATGGGAAAGAAACTGCTAAAATCAGATGGAAGCTTCTTTGTACGGATTGATTACCATGGAAATCAATACGTGCGGATGTTAATGGATTCAGTGTTTGGAAATGACAAATACAGAAATGAAATAGTAGTAAATAGAACGATACGACTAAAAAGCGAGGGAAAGAAATTCTATACTGCAACAGATTCAATATTCTTCTATGTTAAAAATGACAAATATTATTTTGAGGACGTTAGACTCGAAGAACCATGGAATATATCAATAAAATTAGGAGAGGTATCTAACAAGGATGATATAATTAAAAAATTTTCAGAAATTCTCGTAGATTGCGATTTAAAGATAGTGAGGAATCGTCTGTTATTAAGAAACCAAAATTGGGTAGAAATGCATGCCTCTTCCGAGAAATTGGTAAATCCGCCAAGAGTATTTTTCGGAAAAGAAATTCCACCACCAAGAAAAAGGAGATGGATGTGGAATCAAGAAGCTATAGATAAGATGATCGCTAAGGGATGGATTAGGATTAATCAAAAAAACGGACTTCCAGAGATGCTTAGAACATGGAGGCATGTAAGTAGCGATTGGTTAGATATAAAGGGGTATGCTCAATCTTGGGATTTCCCTACAGAGAATGCTGAAGAACTGATTCAAAGAATTCTTAAGGCATCTTCAAAAAAGGAAGACTGGATTCTCGACTACTTTTTGGGTAGTGGTACGACTGCTGCTGTGGCTCATAAGCTTAATAGAAAATGGATTGGTGTTGAGATGGGCGACTATTTTGATAATATCCCTCTTAAAAGAATGAAAACTGTTTTGGCTGGTGAACAATCAGGCATTAGCAACGAAGTTGATTGGAAAGGTGGAGGTTTCTTCAAGTATTATGATTTAGAACAGTATGAGCAAACGTTAAGAAAATGCCATTACATACCTTCCGAACCATTCTTTAATTTAAACGATGAATCTATTTATGAGCAATACATTTTCATG
>JAVYST010000010.1:0-36087 GCA_038729085.1 Ferroplasma sp.
GCTGAACAGCATGTTTCAGAATACACAAATGTTGCAAATGCAGCAAAGGCTGAAGGCCATGATGATATAGAAGCAATGCTGTGTGCATTTTCAGAACAGGAAAAGGGAATAGCCGAGACATTAAACAAGACCAAATCAGCATTCTAAATAAATTATATTTTTTATTTTTTAATTATTTTTATAATAATTTGAATTGCGTTTCTATAAAACCATAATCAAAATATATATTTAAATGTTAAACAAAAAAAATGTAATAATATTGCTGTAAATTTAAAAATAGCCTTATAAGCTATATTCACAATCTGTTTGGCCAAGAAACACTGGGCTTGCATGAAGAGGAGTATAGATATTCATTTCTATCATAAATCACAGAAAGGATAACAAAATAAGTATAAACATGGCTGTTCAGGCTTAATTGCATAATTTATAGAAATACCAATTTTTTATAGATTAATTTTTGATATAAATATAGTTTTATTTCCATCTGCCATTTTTGAAATGAATTCTCTGGTGCTTTCATTCACACTGTTATCAAGTTCATCCATCTTGAAGTATTTTAAATCCGTTGCATCGGATGATGCTTCAGGCTGGCCAGAAATAACTGTGCATAAATAATCAAATATTATATAATGAAAATGTTTGCTGATTGATTCAGTAATTCCAAGCAATCTTCCCACAGTAACATTAAGTTTAGTTTCTTCCTTTATTTCCCTGATCAGGCCTTCAGAAAGTGTTTCATTGAGCTTGAGCTTCCCGCCAGGTATGGCCCATTTGCCTTTATCGGGCTCATCTCTCCTTTTTGCAAGAAGCACCATTCCATCATTAACTATTACGCCACCTATTGCAACTCTTGGCAATCTATCCATGTTTATTTATTGCCACATTCTATATATATAATTCATAAGCTATTTTATCCTATAAATTTCCTCATGAGTGCCATTTCATTTATATAACTCTTTACTTCATCAAATTTTGCGTTTTTAAATGCAATTAAAAGAAGCGTTGAGAAGGAAAGATGTTTTCTTGTTTCATATGAATCATCTGTGGGCACACCAAAGTTGTTTTCGATGAATTTCATATCCTCTCGCAACATTTCAATTATGTTATCATCTATATTCCATATTTTTTTGAGCCATTCAAGTGATTCATAATTAAAATATTTGGCACTGCTATCTATATCATGATTTAAATATGTATAATATTTATACATAGTTTTCAGTGATTTTTCCCGCATTGATTCCAGAGCGCCAATTCCAATTATTTCAGGCGGTATTCCAATAGAATAAAGGGCACCAACGAAAGATATTGCGCGTGGCAGTTTAGCAGTTCCTGTGTTTCTCGAATATCCGAAAAGGCCGATATGCAATTTTCTTGCTCTCCGTTTTGGGAGAAAAGCAGTAATATCATTAATTGGCCTGGCAATTCCCTCTATTATTTTTTGAAAACGTGCTGAATAAATTTCAGTAAAATCCCTGATTGCTGTTACTTCTTCAGGTGTAATTTCATCGGGCTCTGCCGCCTCGTGGTTGTTTATCATATCAATCGCCCTTTTAACGGCATCTTCCGGGTAATCATATTTAAATGCAGACTGGATAGAAAATGTATAATATGAATTATACTCAAAAAGGGATTCCTTGATATTTTCCGGTGAAAGGTGTCCCCTGAATGGCGAAGAACCTGCCCCTATTATGGGATAAAGTTTGGTGCCAATACTCTTAGAAATTTCTTTCATTCTGTATACAGCGTATTTTGATAATAGCGTTGCTGCTATCATTCCATAGTTCATTGCAGGGTCTGATCTCGCTATAAAGACCCTCATATGTTCAGGTTTTACTATTCTGCAATAATTCTTAATTATGCTATCAATGTTGAATATAGACTCCTTATCTTCTATCAATGGAATAACATTTATATTTTTTGGCATCATTTCGCCAGTTATGTCCCGTGAATATACATTGCCATATAATTTAATATTTTCAGAATTGACTATTCCTTTCCGGTAGAACATCCCAACATTAAGCATATCCTTATAATCCGTTGTGAATGGAATTATCACTTCAAAAACAGGGGCAACATCCCTTCCGAAGAATCTCTTTGCCACATCATAATTTAAAGGAATGCTATTAAGCGTTTCATTCAGTATTTTCTTCTCAGCCCCCTCTATCAATGGATTTGGAACTCTGTATGTGAGGAATATATCTTTTCCAAGTATTTTATCATTGAAAAATTCCCTATCCCTTGTGAACAATTTTCTGATAACATGGGTATCAACATCCTTGCCCTCGGCATCCCACATGACCTCATGTATGTTCAGTGTTTTATATGCAAGATATGCCTCATTTATTTCATCTTCATTTGAAATTATTGATCTGTTTGAATTCCAGCAGGGCATGCCTGCATTGTCCGGATGCTGTGTCGACATAGTTTTTGGCAACATGGATAGTTATTGCTACACCCTATTTATACAAATTCATATTAAATTTAACATATGAACATTTATTATTGGCAATTCTGTATATTTGCCAGGAAATTTTCTTATTTTATTATTCCTGTTTTATGGATTTGAAATGGTCTTAATTAAAATAAAAGCATGTAATTTAGAGCCAATATAAAATTTAAATAGATTCTAAGTATTGACCGTTATGGATGAGTCCATAGAAATTCTGGCATCGATGGGGTTAAAAGATTATGAAGAACTTTTTAAAGATATTCCTGAGAGTTTAAGGGTACATATTGATCTGGATGAACCTACAGGCGAGATGGAACTTATTAATGAATTAAGTGAAATAGGCAAAAAAAACAGAAAATCTACATTAAATTTTCTTGGCAACGGCATATATGACCGTTTTATTCCTCCGCTGGTAGACGAAATAATCGGAAGAAACGAATTCCTGACATCATATACGCCATACCAGCCGGAGATATCACAGGGCATGCTCCATTCATTATTTGAATACCAGAGCATAATTTCGGACCTTACTGCTATGGACATTACAAATTCGTCAATGTACGATGGTTTTACAGCCTTAGCAGAGGCTGTAAGAATGGCATTCAGAATAAATAGCAGGAATGAGGTTTTGATACCTGAAAATTTTTACCGTTCTAAAATGAGCATTATGGCTAATTACTGTGCAGGGCTCAATATAAAATTTATTAAATATAAATTTACAGAAAATGGTTTGATTGACCTTGAGGACCTTAAACAGAAAATTTCTGATAATACATCATCAATAATCGTCGAAAACCCAAATTCTTATGGCATAATAGATGAAAATGCCATGATGGTAGAAGAAATTAAAAAACAGGCATTATTAATTGCATACTATGATCCTGTTTCCCTTGGGCTTATAAAGCCACCGGGTGAATATGGCGCTGATATTGCAGTTGCCGAAGGCCAGCAGCTTGGCATTCACATGAATTACGGTGGCCCCCTGCTCGGCCTGTTCTCATTTAAAAAGGAATATGTGCACAGGTCTCCGGGACGGTTAATAGGCATGTCAAATGATCTTGATGGGAAAAGGGCCTTTGTTATGACATTGCAGGCAAGGGAACAGCACATAAGGAGGGCAAAGGCCATGAGCAATATATGCTCAAATCAGGCTTTGCTGGCAATTGCAGCATTATCATACTTATCAATAATGGGCGGAAAAGGGCTTAAAAATATTGCTTCTATTACAGTTAATAAAAGCATAAAATTAAAGCTTGAATTGAATAAAATAGGTGTGAGGCCAGTATTTGATGGCATTAATTTCTCAGATAACCTTTTTTATTTTAATGATGGTGAAAAGCTGCAGAAAAACAACATTTCTGGAGGAATACCATTAAAATCGCTTGTCGATATAGAAAAGTATAAAAATACAGCATTTTTCTCGGCAACAGAAAAAACTTCTGACAGTGCCATTCTTGAACTGGCAAAAATATTGGGTGAATAAAATGTACAGGCAGGCAAAATATGATGAGGATTTTATAATAAATTTCAAAACCGGCAATGATTTCAATCTTGAAGATGTCAATGTTAATATTCCTGAAAAACTTAAAAGAAATAATTTGAATCTTCCTGATGTAAGGAGCGTTGATGTTTCAAGGCATTTTACCCGCCTTTCAGAAATGAATTACTCAGTGGACCTTGGCATGTATCCATTAGGTTCATGCACAATGAAATTTAATCCAAAATATGCTGATTATATAGCGTCCATGAAAGAATTTACTGAAACTCATCCACTGGATCTTGAAGCAAATGTCCAGGGCAATCTTGAAGTTATTTACAGGCTACAGGAGTTTCTGGGCAAAATTTCTGGAATGGATTATACAAGCCTGCAGCCATCAGCCGGAGCACATGGTGAGTTTACAGGAATACTGATAGTAAGAAAATATTTTGAGGTTTTAGGGGAACTGGAAAGGCGCAATGAAATAATAATTCCAGATTCTGCACATGGAACAAACCCAGCATCGGCAGCCATGGGTGGTTTTAAGGTTATTGAAGTGCCTTCCGATGATAATGGGCTTGTTGACCTTGATGCTTTAAGGGCAGCTGTGAATGAACATACAGCTGCCTTTATGATAACCAATCCAAATACACTTGGCATATTTGACGAAAGGATCTCAGAAATAGCCTCAATTATACACGGCAATGGATCATTGCTTTACTACGATGGTGCAAATTTCAATGCAATACTTGGTATTACAACTCCGGGAACTATGGGCTTTGATATAGTGCATTTCAATCTGCACAAAACCTTTGCAACACCACATGGTGGTGGTGGGCCAGGATCCGGGCCTGTTGCTGTTAAAGCCTTTCTTAAAGATTTTCTGCCGGTTCCCATAGTAATTAAAAATAACAATTCGTATACTTTCTGCTATGAACTTAAAAACAGCATAGGAAAAATTTCATCATATTATGGATCTTTTAGCATCATATTGAGGGCCTTTTCATATGTTTTGAAAAATGGCAATGCCCTGAGCACTATTTCGAAACGTGCAGTTATGAATTCAAATTATATGGCATCACTGCTGTCAAAATATTATAATATACCGTATAAAAAGCTAAAAAAGCATGAATTTGTGCTTTCTACAGAGAAATCCGGAAGAAAGGCACTGGATATTTCAAAATTTATACTGGATTATGGCATACATTCTCCAACAACATATTTTCCATTGATTGTCCATGAAGCAATGATGATTGAACCAACAGAATCGGCCACAAAGAAAGATATGGATTTCTATGTTGATGTAATGAAAAAGGCACTGGAAGTACCGGAGGATGACCTTAAATCGGCACCTAAAAATACTTCAGTGAGGCGGATTGACGAGGTAAAGGCTGCTAGAGAACTTATACTGACATGGAAAAATGTATAATGCAGAAACACAATGTGCATATTTACTTGCATGCAGCTCCTCCAAAATAATTCCATCAATGCTGCTAGCTGTATTTTATTAAAAATATAAGATGAAAATATATTCATAGAAAAATATTTTTTAAAATCAGGGCATGGCATATATTGTGGCAGATCATATTTTAACATGCACTTTAGAAAATCTGGCAAAAACAATTAAATAAAAATTAATAATACCATGCTATGAATATAAGTGAACTGGAGGGAGAAAATAATAATGTAAACCTGAAGGTCAAGGTCTTATCAAAAGATAAGAGAGAAGTTAAAACATCTAAAGGGGAAACTACATATTTCTATGGCCTTGTTGGAGATGAAACAGGCGTACTCCCATATACTGCATGGGAATTTCCGGAGCCAATAAAAGCCGGCGATGTTGTTGAAATCAAATATGCAAGGACGAAGGTATATAATGGCAGGCTCCGGCTTTATTTTAATTCAAATACAGAAATCATGCTGAAGCCCGGTGAAACTATGGAAGTTCGCAATACCTATAAAGATTTTAAACTCCTTGACATATCATTAAAAAACCCATTTGTAACAGTTACTGGCAGAATCAGTGGCATGTCTGGAAAGGAATACACAAAGGAAGGCAAAAATTATACGATATATAATGGTTTTATCGAAGACGATACGTCCCGTGTAAGGATTTCTTCTTTTGGCAAAAAATTGGAAAATAGTAAAATATACAGGATCGAGGGTGCACGTGTTTCTGAATTTAACAGGCAGTTTGAACTTTCAATTGGCGATAAAACTGAAGTAGAAGAAGTGAAAGAGGATATAAATTTCGAACGATTTTTCAAAATGGCTGACATTGAAAATCCAGCAGGAGGCATTACAATTCTTGGTTTTATAATAACACTGGGCAGCAAAAGTGGCATTGTAAAAAGATGCAGCGTATGCAACAAAAATTTAAGCAATGGCGTGTGCAGTGACCATCCAGAGGCACCTACAGTGCTTGATATATTTACATATTTCACTGTGGATGATGGAACAAAAAATCTCCAATGCATAGCAGGCAAAATGGCCATTCTACCATTTTTAGGCATAAAGGACAGTGAAATAGCAAAATATGCAGGTGAAATATATAAAATGCTTGATGAAAAGCTATTCGGCCATGCACTAAAGCTAAACGCCGATTTTTTAAAGAAGGAAGATGAACTCTCCCTGAGGGTCAATTCAATTGTAAGCATTTCAAAACAGGATATAATTAAAGATATAGAATTAAGTCAATAGGTAATAAATATGGCATACATAAAAAGAGAAAATTCATACTGGGTATTTTCCAGAGAATTAAAGGATTCGGTTAAGCTTGATGGCGATGAAAAAAGGCCTTATATAATAACACCACTTGGAACAAGGTTGAAGAGAATTTTAATAACAGGCACAATTACCTTTAAAAATTCAGATGAAAGGCTGATAAAGATGACTGTAGCCGATTATATTGGATCATTCTACATAACTGCTTTTAAGACCGGTTTCAGCAGTGAAATTGCAGAAGAAGTTGATAAATTCAATGTTAATGATACTGTTATGATAATGGGAAAGGTAAATTCATTTAAAACTGAAGATGGAATTTTTTACTTTTCACTGAATCCTGAATTGATTAGAAAAATCTCTGATATAGAACGATACTTCTGGGGAGAAAGAACAACTTATGTAGCAAAAAGAAAATTGATGTGCATAACAGAGGCAAAAAAAGATGAAATGTCCACAGCAGAAACACTGCAAAAACTTGGTTATACAGCTGAGGAAGCTGCATCTGCAATAAGGGCACGTGAACTGTATCCAGATTACGATTTCACATCATATATGAACAGTATATCTTCTATCAACTATGATGCAGCGCCTGAACCCGTTTTTAACAATCTTGATGCAGTAGAAAATCATGGAACTCCAGAAAATTCACCCACTGTTAATCTTGATGGCTTTGTCCTGAATTATATTAAAAAAACTGATACCGGACCTGGCTGCCGCTATGATGACCTTGTTAAAGCATGCACAGAAGCCGGATTCAGCCGAGATAAGGTGGATGAGGCCCTTAACGCATTAGGTTCCAATGGCGATGTATATGAAGTTTCATTGAAGCGTTATAAAGCCCTTTAACAGGTTTAAGTTTATATACCTTAATTATATATTTTATAATGACCAGTGGCGATGACGTAATAAAATGGATGCAGGATGCTAGCGGCAAGACAAGTTCATTAGTTGATTTACAGTGGAAAATATCAAAAGAAGGTGATTATACAGTATTGCAGAACGACCAGATACCGTTTGCCCTTCTCATGCTATTTGATAATGACAAGGACACAATAAATTTGATTGTAAGAACAGGAATAGAGACAGCCACCATAGAAAATCAGCCCCGCCTTTCAATTTATAGGACACTTCTGATACTGAACCAAAAAATTGAACTGGTAAAATTTATGCTCGATGGCATAAATGAGGAAGTTGTGGCAAGGGAAGACGTGCCATTAAGCACATTGACAAGGGATCAGCTAAATGTTTGCCTTAATACAATACTGGCATCATTTTATTTGCTAGTAAAGGCACTTAACCTGGAAGACCAGTTCAATTCAAAAATAATAGAAAGAACAGAAATGATAGTTAAGGAGATGGCAGAGGCCGGAAAGTCCCGGGATGATATAAAGAATTATCTGGTTACTCAGGTCGGCCTGTCTCCCAGTGATTCGGATAAATTAATTTCTGAAATTCTGGATGCAGGTGCTCCCCCAAAAAGCATGTATGAGTAAATTAAGCTTAAAGGTTAATACACAAATGTTTTTATTATTGAATGGATAACTATCTATGAACATTCAATCCATGCCCATTATTTACTCGGCTGCTGTACCAGGCAGCCTTGTACTTCTCGTTATACTTTCAATTGCCACATTTCTCGTTATTATTACATTTACATTATACTATCTGTATAAAATTATCACGTCACAGGGCCACAGGCGTTTCACCGGTTCTGAATCTATAATAGGGTCACATGGAATTGCTGATAATAAAATAGAAAGCCAGGGTTCTGGTTCTATTAAAATTGATGGTGTATCATGGGAGGCAATAAATACTGGAACTGAAATAATTGAACAGTATGACCGTGTTGTTGTTACTGGAAGAACAGGAATGAAGTTGCTGGTCAAAAAATATGTGCAGCAAAAGCCATAATTCATTTAGCCATCTTTTAATGAAAGGTTGCAGAAAAATTAACGATAAATTTAACATCTTTTATATTATCAACTATTATGGAATATGGATGTTATCTATGCAACAAAATAATTAAAACTGGAGAGAAGTTCACCTTTACCAAGGAAGGCTCAGTTCATATGGACTGTTTTGTATCTGACAAAAGAAAAAAAACAGTTGAGGATAAACAGGAATACCTCAGGACATTGAGCCTGATTTTAGATTATGAATTAACATACCTTGTAGCCCTGCTGTCACTAAAATCGGAGAATAAAGAATCATCTGAAACCATAAGGAAAAGAATTACTTCTATAGAAAAGCAGGCAGGTGAAACCACCAGCTTAATATATAATTTATAAAATTATTTTTTCTTTTTAAATTCAGTGTAGCCGCATTTTCCGCATGTATACCTGTCAGCATGTTCTGCAAGGTAAACACCGGCCCCGCATCGAGGGCATGCCCTTCTTTTTCTTACAATCTTCTCAGCCTCAACTGTATATAATTCCCTCTTTTCCATTATTTAACCTCCTTTTCTTTCAATCCATTTCTTATAAGTTCATAATCAGGCTCGTATAACATTGCATTTTCCTTTGAATCATATATTTTAACATAGCCCTTTAATGAATTTCTGCCAGTTTCCTGTATATTTCTGTCAATTATTATGACATCCCTGTTTGCCTTGTAATAATTTGCTATTAAACCTGCCATTTGCTCCCTGCTTATAGTTTTGCTGATTGCAAAATCCACTGTATAAGTTATCTCCTTCCTGTGCAGCAATTTATTTTCCCTTTCTGTATCAACCTTGAAATTTTTAATCGTTTTTGTTTCACTCATCTCTATTCATCCCCTCTAACATTGCTTTTATTTCGTTTTTTATTTTACCATCAACTTTTATATATGCCATACCTGTATATGGTATGCCATAAACTATTACTGTATTGCTTTCAGCATAAAATATTATTGGTATAACTGCCAAATCTTCTTCACCATTTACCTCTATCCTGCTCGCTTTGCCTGATTCCAGCGATTCCTTAATTTTATTGAACAGGTCCATGGTAATCATTCCTGGTGGATTTTCCACTTTTATAGAACCATCAACATGCTTGAAATTTCTTTCATTTCTCTTAGTTTTAAGATCTACAACCTGAAGCATTACGGGTATGCCTGCATTCAAAATATTCTCTGTGGTCACATCGCCAACTGTAATTATTTTTCCGGCTTTTGAAAATTCATTTATTTCATCCACAGAACATAATTTATATTTAAATTCTTTTATTGTATTCCTGATGTGGCTGCCAATTTTAATATCATGATCTAACTTTAATTGCATAGATACCATTTTCTTTTATACCTGCCTTTTTTGCAATCTCAGAATTGATATCATTAATTATCAAAAAACCAAACCAGTCTGTTTTTGTTTTTTCATCTCCGTGAACCGGGCAGAGGTCTTCCGTGGTCAATCTTTTGCAAATTTTACATGCCTTGTATATTTTTTTCATTTTTTTGCCTCAATTGTTTATATCCTGCTTTTTCATCCATTCTTCACGGCCAAGGCCAGGCTGCTTGGAAGTCAATCCAATCTTGCTATCAGAAATAGAGGCAGATGCTAAATTCAATGAAACAACCCTCACACGGATTTTATCTCCAACTTTCATATCCATTTTACTGTCTTTCCCTACTATTCTCTGATTTTCCATGTCAACATTTATTGAATCATCCATTATCTGGCTGATGTGAAGCAATCCCTCGAATGGGCCGAATTTAACAAAGGCACCAAATTTTGTAACTGAAACAACAATGCCATCAACCACTTCCTGCATTCTTGGGAAATATGCGAGTGCAGTATATTTAATGGGCTGGTATACGCCGCCATCTCCATGGACTATGGTTCCATCTCCTTTCAGCTCAATGCTGTTAATGGAGACGATGTAAGATTTTCCAATGCTTTTATCGTTTTCCATAATATCAACTACCTTTCCTTCCAGAAGCCTCCTGGAAGCCTCATCAACAGCTGTTGCATAATCATCATTTAGCAATTCAGGCGGAACCCTTATCACGTATTCATCCTCAAGCAATATGTACATATTTATTCTCCTTCAAAAGACTGTCAATTAATTAAATAATGTTATAAATATTTATGTATTTGCATATGGTCTTAAAAATACTTTTTATATATTGGGATTTTTAATAATTGCTATTATTATTGCCTGCTGATAAGGCATTTTAATTTTAAATCCTGCTATATGATAGTTCATTGGCTTATAATTATAATAGTTCTTTTCTATGCCATGTTATAAACCTAAAAAATATATCTTAAGTTAATATTAAGCTTTAATGGAAAAAATAAAGAGTTTATTATCTGATAGTTATCTTGGAAGAGAAATAACCATTCATGGATGGGTTTACAGAATACGCAGTTCTGGAAAAATTGTGTTTATAGTCATGCGTGATGCCACTGGAATAATTCAGTGTATCGGCTCATCTGAACAGTTAAATGAGGAAGAAATTAAACTTCTCTCTTCACTGACAGTGGAAAGCAGCTTAGAGCTTAGCGGTGTTATAAGAAAAGAAGCAAGGGCAGTAACCGGATATGAATTATATATTAAATCATTTAAAATTTATGAACGAAATGAAAATTTTCCCATTGCAAAGGACCTTGGAGAGGAATTTCTCCTGGACAACAGGCATCTCTGGATCAGAAGCAGGGAATTTACAGCAACACTCAAAATAAGGTCAACTATATTCAAAGCATTTGCCGATTTCTTTTACAGTGAAGACTATTACCAGGTTCAGGCACCAATGTTTGTGTCAACGGCTACAGAGGGTGGTTCTTCTCTCTTTAATGTTGATTATTTTGGAGAAAAGGTCAATCTTACGCAGAGTTCCCAATTTTATCTTGAAACTCTTATATACAGTTTAGAAAAGGTGTTTACAATAGCACCAAGTTTCCGTGCAGAAAAGTCAAGGACAAGAAGGCATTTAACCGAATACTGGCATGCTGAAGGAGAAGTTGCATGGTATAATAATGAGGATATGATGAAGGATGAGGAGAAATTAATAAAATACATTATTGGCCAGGTCATAGCAAATAATGAAGAAGACCTTAAAATTATTAACAGGGACATCAACATTCTTAAAAATATTAAAATCCCATTTGAGAGGATAAAATATCGTGACCTGATTGAGAAATCCCATGAGTTTGGAATGAACCTGAAATATGGGGATGACCTTGGCGCAGATGAAGAATATGGCATTATGATCCACTATGACAATCCAATATTTGTTGTTGATTATCCACAGTCCCTTAAAACATTTTACCATAGGCCAGATCCAGACAGCCCGGGTGAAATATTATGCCACGATCTGCTTGCCCCGGAGGGATATGGTGAGGTGATTGGCGGCGGTGAAAGGATATCCGATCTTGATGAGCTTCTTTCCAGAATCAAGGCAAACAACCTCAATGCGGAAGATTATTACTGGTATGTAGACCTGAGAAGGTATGGAAGCATACCACACAGTGGATTTGGCCTCGGCCTTGACAGGCTTGTAATGTGGATTTGTGGCCTGCAGAACATCAGAGAAACAATACCATATCCAAGAACAATAAGGAGAGTCAAGCCATGAACGATTTTCAGCTTGCAATACGGCATGAGGGCCATGATAAAATACCTGTATGGTTCATGCGGCAGGCCGGAAGATATATGGCACTTTACCAGGAAATAAAAAAGGATCATTCTATCAGAGAAATATGCATGGATGCAGGCCTGACAGAAAAAATCACATATGAGCCTGTAAAAATTTTAAATGTTGATGCTGCAATAATATTTGCAGATATAATACTGCCACTTGAAGCTATGGGATTTAAAATAGACTTTTTGGAATCAGGCCCTTCAATTTCCAACGGATATATAAATAACCCTGATATGCATGGCATATCTCAATTTACCGAAAGCGGCCTGAAATATAAAACTATAGAATCAATTAAATTATTCCGCAGGTTACATCCAGGGACTCCTCTTATAGGTTTTTCTGGTGGAATAATAACAATTCTCTCATATCTTTTAACAGGAACATCAGACAATAACCTTGCATTCACAAAGAAAATTATGTTAAATGATAAGAAATTCAATGATTACAGAAAACTGGTTAAAGATATGGTCATTAAATATCTGAAAATACAGATAAATGCAGGTGTTGATGCAGTCCAGATTTTTGATTCCTGGGCCGGGGCATTATCACCATATTACTTTGAGCGTTACCTTAAGGATGATATAATAGAGATTGTGAATGAAATAAGGGGCACTGTTCCATTAATATATTTTGCAACTGGAAACTCTGGCATGATTGAAGAATTCAATGACATTAAACCGGATTACCTCAGTGTTGACTGGCGAATCAAATTAAGCCATGCCAGGAAAGTTCTTGATAGCAGCATAGGGCTTCAGGGAAACCTTGATCCATATACTGTACAGTACAGCGGCGCACAATCTTTAAGGGAAGCAGACTACATTCTTGGCGAGGATTTTGACAAAAATGAATATATATTCAATCTTGGGCACGGAGTCCTTCCAAAGACAGATGCCAGCACTTTAAAGAATCTGGCAGAACACGTCCATAATTTTGAAAAAAATAAATAATTAATTTAAAATTTAGTTGGCAATTTTGCATTCTTTATATGTGGATGAAAGCAATCTATAGTTAAAATATAAATGGATTGAACATATAATTATGACAGAGTGATATGCCAGTTCAAACACATCATTTCATTAATATCATTTCCTGGTGCTATGAATACAGAATAACCCTCAGATCTAATCTTTCAGTGAAATGATTGCGGCCTCAGGGCAGCCATCAATAATTGCAGAAAAGGTATATAAAAGGTAATGTTTACTTCATAATTTGAGCCTTTGAATACTGGAATTATACAGGCAATGAAAACTACATGCAGAGAAGCATGAAACCCTGAATCTAAGCCATGTGAGAATAGCATCAAATCAAGTTAAAACTATAAAAGAAATATTTTAAGCCATTACATAATACATGCCTATGGATAAAGTTATACTTCTAAGTTACGGCAGCCCTGAGCATATAGAGGATGTACCAGAATACCTTAAAGGAATTTTCAATGGAAAGCCGGTTCCAGAAAGTGTATTGGAAGAAAATATAAAAAAGTATAAAATGGTAAATGGCACATCACCTTCCAATAAAATAATAGCCAGCATAAAAAAGAAGTTGCAATTGCTGCTTAAAAAATATGGTGATTTCGAGGTAATTGAAGCATTTAAACACTGGAAACCCAGCATTGAAGAAGTTATGGGCAATATTGGAAATGATTACAGCCATATTATAGCACTCCCACTTTTTGCATTCAGGTCAAACAATATAAAAAATTCATATCTGAAGCCAATTCAGGAATCCGTGAAAGAAATAAAAATGCCAATAAGATTGATCAATGGGCTTGATCTTGATATGTTCCCATCTATGTGGGTTAAGGAAATGAGCAAATATGTCTACGATTATGACAATTTTCTATATACTGCCCATAGCCTTCCCATGCTTGAAGATGAATCAGAATATGCAAATTCGTTAGAACTGAATGCCAAAAAAATAAGCGATATTATGGGATTGAATAAAATTTATACTGGATTTTACAGCCAGGGGCCACATGGAAAATGGCTTGAACCATCCATATATTCTTTAATTGATCAGCTTAAGAAGAAAAATGTTGACAATATTCTTGTAGCTCCTATCGGTTTTCTATATGAGCACCTGGAAATTTTATATGATCTGGATGTGAAATTTAAGGGCTTTTTAGAGGAACAGGGAATTAAATATGCAAGGGCAAGGACCCCATCCGATTCAGATGAATTAATTATACTGTTGAAAAATGCCATAATGAATAATCTTGCACATGAATAAGATTTTAATATTCATCATATGTGCTGATTGAATCCAGAAATTAATGATATACCTAAACTCTTTTAAACTTAAAAAATATATGTGATTATGGATTCATATAACATATTCTGCTATAATTCATCGGACTATATAAAGGAAATAGCAAAGGTTGGGACAAACAGTGATATACTCCTGTACCACAGGAAAGAGGAAAATACTATAATGACCTTCGTGGAGCCAATAAAATACCCGGAAAAAATATCGTCATTGACCGATGCCATGTATCCTGCAGATATTGCAATAGTAAACGCAAAAAACATTAATAAAGATCTTGGCGAGGTAATAGTAGCGCTTGATTTAATGGGCAAAAATAAAGGATTTATTATAACTGATGATGAACATATTCCATTGCTCAAGAAACTAACCTCAGGTACAGCCCTTGAAAATTATAAATTTTTTATTGGCAGGCCCATGGAACTTGTTGAAGCAATAAAGGCAATTGAAATAAAAAGGGATACTGGAAGGAGCCTTACTGTTATAGACCATTTTTTTAAGGTAAAGGGCGTTGGAACCGTGGTACTTGGCTTTGTACTTTCTGGAACCGTTAAAAAACATCAAAAGCTTATTCTTTCAGATCTTGACACAGAGATTGAGGTCAGATCCATTCAGATGAATGATGTTGATGTGGATGAGGCTCCACCAGGAGCAAGGGTTGGGCTTGGGCTAAAGAATATAGAGCCATCAGATATACAGCGGGGGATGTTCCTTTCTGATACGCCATTTGAATACCTTACTGAGATCAATAATAAAATAAATGTACAGAAAAACCTTAAAATTGAATTAACGGACAATATGGAGATTTTTATTTCAGATATAATGAGGTACCAGCGCGGAAAATATGAAAATAACCATGCAATAATTGAAAGGAAAATACCCGCAGTAAAAAAGAATTATGTTATAGCAAATAATAATTTTACTCCCAGAATATTTGGGACTATTGGGCCTTAATTTTTCTTTTCATCATGCTCTCTGTGCCTATATCATGCCTGATATAATAATCTCCACGTACATATTTTAGATTATTTTCCACTATGTCCGATGCCTCATAGATAGAATCTGCAATTCCTATTAATGCTATAGCCCTGGACTTTGTCGTTATCACATTATCCATTGTTCCGTATACTGAAGAATAATATATTTTAAAATTTTCAGTTTCTGTTCCGGTTTTAATGGAAAGTTTTGTTTCCTGTGGTTTTATGCCGTATCCCGGTGGGACTATATATTTAAGCACAGTGGCCCGATTCTGGAAAACTACATTATTCTTCAATGTGCCACTGTATATGTCAAGGAAAATATCCACTATGTTTGATTTAAGAAGTGTCAAAACATTAATGCCTTCAGGGTCTGCAAACCTTGCATTAATTTCGATAACTTTCAGCCCATTGCTGCTGCTCATGAACTGTCCATACATCACGCCGTGGAATTCATTTCCATCATTCCTCATTGCCGTTACTATGTTAGAAAGTATTGCCCTGGCATCATTTACCATGTCGATTGAAAGGAATGGCAGTATAAAATTTTTATCCGATATTGATCCCATGCCACCAGTATTCGGCCCAAGGTCATCCTCATAAAGCCGTTTATAATCCTGTACTACTGGCATATAAACAAGATTTTTTCCATCTGTAAATGCCTGGATAGAAAATTCCTCTCCAATTTCACGTTTCTCCAGAAGCACTTTTCCATCTCTTCCTATAATTTCTCTTGCATATTTTATCGCTTCTTCCTTTCCATTAAGTTGAAGCCCCATTACCTTAACTCCCTTTCCGCCAGTCAGCCCAATAGGTTTTATTGCATAATCGCTGTCAGATGACTGAAGAAATGTTTCCATTTCATTGCTTTCGGTAAATGTCTTATTTTCTATATTGCCAGGAATGTGGTATTTTTCCATAATATGGCGCATATACTCCTTTGATGTTTCTATCATAGCAGCTTTCTTTCCCGGCGATGCTACAGGAATATGCGATTCTCTTAACCTATCTGCCAGGTCAGTGTTTAATATATCATCCGGTCCAATAAAAGCAATATCAATTCCATATTTTCTGGCAAAATCAATAACAGGCTGAGATTCTCCAGTATATTTAATATATTGCCTGGCCATCCCTATTATTGATGGATTTTCATTTGTAATAACGGAGAATAACACATCAGATTCAGTTATTTTCCTTGCAATAGCATCTTCCCTGCCACCGCTGCCTACCAGTAAAACGTTCATTTTTGATCTTCCCTTAATGTTCTTTTGTTAATATTAAATTTACGGTGGAATTCCGGCGTTACCTTATATTTATGGGTATTGCGGTATTTTTTTGCAGATACCATATCTGACTTTTTCAGTTTCTCTAACACGTCTTTATAATCATAGCCGAAATTTTCTCTTAAATCACCTGAAATAACTTCTCCATTATTTTTAAAGATAAATGACAGCATGGCAAGTTCCTTGTCGCTGAATTCCTTATCTATATATGGGTAAACAAATGATGTTAATGTATCGTCAAGCTTAATTTTATAGCTATTTCCAAACTGCCCAACCTTTAATGAGCTATTTATCTCTTCATATGTTTTAGCTATTGACTTTATTGCCTTTAATACAGTAGCATTATCAATAGCGAGATATTCAGCTATTTCTGATACTTTAAGCGGTGAACTTGATGAGTAAAGTAATGCCTCAATTTTCCTGCAGGTTTCATCCATCAAGTTATATTATATTTAAATAATTTAAGTTTTTCTATATCATTGAATTTTCAGGAGCTATCTTAAATCTATGCCGGTGCTATCCATATAATTTCCAGACCTGTTGCCATAATCTTTTTCAGGCATGGAAATCCTGTCAAAAACTATCTGCACAAATTTAGCATGCGGTTTGATAACAATGGCATCGCCAAAATTATAAAATGCCATTGTAAGTTCGCCATGAAAACCAGCATCGACAAAGCCAAATGATGAAAATATTCCCCGCCTTGCGTACCTTGATTTAATATGAAGTGTGGCAACAATATTGCCCGGTAGCTTTATAACCTCAAGGCTTGATACAAAGAAAAGTGTATTTGTGCTGATTTCTTCAGTGCTTATTTTTCCGATTCTTATATCATAACCATTTGGCGTGAGAGAATCATCATTATAATTTTCTGCGATCAGGCTGCCATTTTTCACCATTTCTTTAATTTCCCTGTCATTTAAGGCCATTCACTGCTATATGTTTTTTCTTAATTATTTTTGCTATTGCAGGATATAATATAAGCGCAGTAAGAAATGAAATATAATAGCTGATATCAACACCGCCGAGATAAAGCCTGGAAATATACCCTTCATATATAATGCCCGGATCCATGAACGGAATTGATATTATCAGGGCAAAAAAGTAGGTAAAAATTCCTGGTTTATTGAAGCCGGGAATCTGCTTAAAATTAAATTTTTTATTCTTATTAATTATAAAGAAATCTGCTATCATAATTCCTATCCATGGCGTAATCCAGTAATCAAGGATAAATAGAAAATCCTCGTAAAAAGAATAAAATTTTGTATACATAGCAATTGAAAGTGCTGATGCAATTATAATGCCTGTAAGAACAGTAAATAGCCTTCCTGCTTTCAGGCCTGTTGTTTTAAGTGAAATGGAATTAGAATACAGATTTATTGCATCTGCTGCTATGCCTCCCATAAAAATTGCAAAAAGGCCAACCATTCCATATGGCCCAAGAACATTTCTGAGGTCAAGTGCAGGATTTCCTGCTGGGTCAAATGATAATATTGCAACAAATACGCCAGCAACTTCTGCCCAGATTGATGCTATAAAACCACCCAAAAATGTATATGCAAATGTATTTTTTTCAGAATTGTACCTTGAATAATCCGCTGCATATGGCCCCCAGGACATTAAATATGAAAATGAGGTTGCAAGTGTTATTCCGAACGCTATCCCAATTCCATGATATACAGGTGTATAGCTTTCAATTATTGGCGCTTTGAATACTGATAATGCAATAATGAAGGCAAATATGATGCCAAGAATAGCAGACATTGCTTTTTCAAAATATGAAATTACTTTCCTGCCTGTGAATGAAATTACAAATATAATAATAGCAAGTATGGCTATGGAAATTTCATAATATGGAAGATTGAATGCAAGCGTGAATGCAAAAGATGCAAGGATGAGATTTACTGTGAGCCACCCAAGCGTGTTTAACCATTGCAGGCCAGACATAAAAATGCCGAATTTATTTCCAAAAGCCCGCCTGCCAACCAGCATCTGTGGCAATCCTGTTATTGGCCCTGTTCTGGACATGTATGCAAGAAGTGCACCTCCCATTAAATTTCCGAGCAGGAGGGCTAAAAACGTTATTTCAAGGCTTAAGCCCAAAATAACAGGTATAAACCCGATTGCAAAATCGCCTATTGTAAGGTTTGATGCAAACCACAGTGTAAAGAGCTCAGAAGAACTGTGGTTCCTTTCTTGCGCTGGAATTTCATCATTCCCATATTCATTATAATTCCCTTTATGGGCAATGGAATCAGCCTGCCCAGATTTCATATTTCAGTATTGCAATAAATTATAAATATGTATATGAGCTTTGGTAAACGCTTATCATTTTAAACATAAAATAAAATATTTTTGCAGGCAATTATAGATAAAAAAATCCAATATGTGCGGCGATAAAAATTTATCTATTATTATAATATAAAGGTTGAATGAAGGCTTTTATCATAGGAAGGTTTCAACCCTTTCATAATGGGCATCTTGCCATAATAAAACATATACTTGAGGATAATGAATATGTGGTCATAGGAATTGGAAGTGCACAGCTGTCACATACACTTGCAAATCCTTTCACAGCAGGTGAACGCTATCTTATGATACTCAATACACTTGAGAATAATGGAATATCAAATTATTACATAGTGCCAATTGAAGATGTAAATTCAAATCCAATGTGGGTGGCACATGTTGAATCTTTAACACCTCCATTTCACAGGGTATATACTAATAATCCACTGGTTAAACGGCTGTTTTATGAAAAAAAATATGAGGTTTTATCTCTGCCCATGATTAACAGGGAATCATGGTCAGGCACAAAAATACGAAGGAAGATAATTAATAATGCAAGGTGGGAAATGGATGTGCCGAAAACTGTTTACAGTATAATAAATGACCTTGACGGGGCCAATAGAATTAAGGATCTGTCCAGGACCGATGAGGATCCGCTATAATAGAATAATAAAAATATGGTAATTTTAGGCTTATATAACTCAGTGCTTATAACTAAGCATTTATATTAAAATATAATACTACTGTATAATGAATATTAAAATGCGTATAATTGCCGCTTCCTACAGGCAGAGTGATGTCACTGTAGAACTTTATGGCCGGGCAGAAGATGGCAGGTCGATCACAGCATTATATTATGGATTTAAACCATATTTCGATTATGTAAATCCAGACGAGTCGTGCATAGATTCAATTAAAAACAATCCTGAATTTATAAGAATGGAAGATAAGAAGCTTTTCCTTGACGGTGAAATGGCGAATGTAAAGAGAATCTATATCAAATCACCATGGAAAGTCCCTGAGCTGAGAAAACTGTGCAATGCGCAGGCACTGGCAGCAGATATACCATTCCATCACCGTTTTATTTACGATTTTGATCTTGGTTCATCCATAGTTATTGAAGGAGAACCTGTTGATGGCGATAAATCAAAATATACCACCGATATAGTTTTAAAAATAAATGATGTTAAAAACACCGATAATCTGGATGTAAAATTAAAAATTCTGTCATTTGATATAGAAAATTCAATCTCAACCAGGGAAATATTTGTAATCGGCTATTCAATATATTTTAATGGGTCATTTAAAGATGGCGCACTTACTGGAACTGAAATTGAAATACTCAACAAATTTAATAAACTGGTCCAGGAAACTGATCCAGATATAATAACTGGATATAATATTGATGGATATGATATACCGCTTCTTGAAGAACGAATGAAATATAACCATGTATCATTCCAGATTGCCAGAGATTTCCTTCCGCCACGTAGAATTATGGACCAGTACTGGAAACTTCATGGAAGGGTAATAGATGATGCATGGTGGGAAGTGCGCAAGGTATTGCATCCAAAACACGAAACGCTGAATTATGTTTCACGCTATCTTCTCAAAGAGGGGAAGGAGGATGTCAACAGGCTCGACATTGAAAATGAATGGAAGAACAGGCGCGATGATGTTATAAAGTACTGCATTAAGGACGCAACCCTTGCACTCAAAATCTATCTTAAGATAAGGATTCTGGATAGAAATTTATACCTTTCAACAGTTTCTATGCTTCCACTTGATGATGTGACCAATGGTGGAACAAGCACATACGTTGATTCTCTATTAATCAGGCGTGCAGATAATGAGAATATAGGCGTTCCAATGAATTCAAGCAGGTATTCTAACGATACCTATGAGGGTGGCTATGTCCATACCATGGAGCCGGGCTTATTTGATATGATTGTGGTACTTGACTTTAAAAGCATGTATCCATCAATGATTATAAAATATAATATATGTTTTACAACGCTGAACCCTGAAGGAACTATAGTGGCTCCAAACGGTGCAAGATTTTTATCGCCGGATGTAAAAAAAGGGCTAATTCCAGATCTGCTCGAGAAGTTGATGAAGCAGCGTGATGGCGTTAAAAAGCTTATGAAAACAGATCCTGCTAATTATGAATATTATGATGGCTTGCAGGCTGCCATAAAAGTTTTGATGAATACCTTTTATGGTGTTCTTGGGACATCTTTTTACAGATTTACTAATCGTGAAATAAGCAGTGCAATCACAGCATATGCAAGAAACACAATAAAATCTATTATAGAGGACCTTGAACAGTCCGGAAATAAAGTTATATATGGCGATACGGATTCAATCTTTATTGAATCGGGCAAAAAAACCCTCAAAGAGGCTATAGACTATGGGAATAAATTAAGCTCAGATATTTCTGCAAGGGAAAACCTTATTTTAGAATTTGAGAAGATCATGGATCCATTATTCTCACATGGTGCAAAGAAAAGATATGCCGGAAAGGTTGTATACCCATTATCATCCAGTGGTCAAATCCTTGTAAGGGGTTACGAAACACGGCGCACAGATTCATTTGATCTGGCAAGTGAGGCACTTTCTAAAGTTTTTGACCTTATACTGGAAAGAAATGTAACTGGTGCCAGAGCATTTGCAAAAGATCTGGTGAAGAAGGTGCTGGATGGCAGGGTCGACAACTCAAAGCTTGTTATTTCAAGAAGCGTCAAAAATTTTGAAACATACAAGAATGCAACTTCAATGGCAAATGTCAATGCTGCAAAAAAGCTCATAGAGCGTGGAGAAATATTTATTCCCGGAATGAAAGTATCATGGATTGTAACAGATGCAAATCGGACTCCGCAGGAAGTTGAACCATTTATTGATGGCCAGGAATTTAAATATAAGCCAGATTATGCATATTATTCAAAACGCCTTCAAGAAACATTGAATCGTGTCCTTGAAAGCCTTGATAGCGAAATCAATGTAATTAAAAGCCCGCAGACGCGACTTACAGATTCCTTCCCTAATAATAACAAGAATACAAACATAGAAGACTTCTTTTAATATAATTTATTAGTAAATAGTTTAGCAGAAACATATATATATTATTCTTTCCTTAAGATACAATGGAAGGCAGAAGAAAATCACTTATTTTCACATCTCTGGGGCATTTTGCAAATGATGGTAATTTTCTTCTTTTTCCAACATTAATAGCATATTATAAAATTATTCCAGATGTAAGCATTGTTTTTCTTGGAGCTATGGCAATAATATATAACATGTTGTCCGGGCTTCTTGGGCCGTATATTGGAAAGATAGCAGACCGGGTTAATAAGGATGGCTTTCTTATCTTTATTGGAATAATAATTGAAGGAATATCAGCAATCGCCTTTGGCCTTGCATTTATTTCCGGTTTATATATAAATTACGTGATAATTGCCGCTTCAATTCTTCTTGGCATAGGGCAGGCATTTTATCATCCCATTGGTGCATCTATTCTAGCATTTACATACGGAAAGGCTGATTCATCTACAGCAATGGGGATAAATGGTTCATTTGGAAGCCTTGGGAGAGCCCTGATTCCATCCATGCTGGTATATAGCATAGTATTCTTTGGGAATGTTGATGGCCTGATGGCAGTAGCAATATATACCATTGTTGCAGCTTTTGTTATCCTGGCCGGCCTGTCATTTTTTAAGAGGCAGGATTATACAAAAGCTACAAGGCCACCAGCTTCAAACAGGGATGAAGAAAATAAAGTATCTGCAAAGGAATATAAAAAATACAGCAAATTCATATACATTCTTACTGCTATAGTATTTATAAGATCATTTTTTCTGCTGGGGACTGTGACATTTACACCAGATTACTTTG
Source organism: Ferroplasma sp. (assembly GCA_038729085.1). Lineage (GTDB taxonomy): Archaea > Thermoplasmatota > Thermoplasmata > Thermoplasmatales > Thermoplasmataceae > Ferroplasma. The sequence goes on from JAVYST010000010.1 coordinate 22,972, forward strand.
ATAACATCTTCCATTCAACAGTTGTAATGGGCGATGTTGTTACGATCAGTTTCCTCGGTGCTGTTTTTGGGCAGCCATATTTTGGGAGGGTCGTAAAAGAATACGGTGGAAAGTTTACCATTGCTGTTACAACCATCGCATCTACAGTGTTTTTTGCCCTTATGCTGTTAACATATAATGTTTACCTTGTCACCATACTTTATCTTCTTTATGCAGTTTTTGCTTTTACAAGTTTTCCCGTACTTCTCGGTTATGTTGCACAGACAATTCCAAATGAGTTTTCAACAAGGTCAAATGCCATGGTATGGAGTTTCGGCAATATAGTTGGAGGATCTGTCGGAATTTTAATAATTACATTGCTTATTTATATAAAAATATCTCTCCGCATATCATTTGTTATAATGCTTGTATTCTCAATAGTATCAATCATAATGCTCCCTCTGCTTCCAAACCGGGAAAATAATCCAGTGCAATCTTAAAGTTAGAAGCACCTTTCTTATCAATATGGTACAATATTCATTCAGTGATTTGGCAGTGATCTGCATTACAATAAACTGGAGACTTTTTGGCCTATTTTATGAGGGACTTTTTATCACCTCATTATTTTTTCTATATTTTCTATGCTTTCTTTAAGTTTATTCGCATATATTCTATACATCCCTGAAACTGTTATGATTGTACCACTTTTCCAAATAATACAGCTGATTGGCAATAGTTTACTGTAGAGTATAGCCTTGCATTGTTGTAATCATAGAATGCTTCTTCCATGTTCATAGTTTTCTATTTCATTTATCCATAGGTGATCTGCCTCTATTGAATTGGGGAAGCTCCCTATATGGCCATTATCTTCCGGTGTTTCTTTTCTAAGTATTCCTGTTTAATATTCGGTAGCTTCAAACTTTCATTGAACTTGTATAGTATGAATGTATTCCATTGCCTGTCTTGAGAACCAAATTATCGGGATATTGCTATTGAACTGGTTATCTAATAAAACTATCAATGCATTTATTGCATCCCCAGCCGTACATTTTTTTCACAGTTATAACCATGCCATTTCTTTGATGCCAGATCTTTTAAGTATATCAAAGCAGGCCATTTCCAGAACTGCCAGCATATATGCAATACCTGTTTCTGCAATCTTATCCTGGCGATCGGCTATTCCAAGTTTCAGTCTTTCTGTTCTGTGAATGCATGCTGGAACTGTGTATTTATTCTTTTTATTATTCTGTAAACTTTTTATATTTATGAATGTTATAGAATTTCTCAGCATTGCCCAGATTCTTCTATAACTATGCCACTTTTTTCATTGCCTATTCCCATGGTCTTATTTCCGGTTTTCCCTTTTCCTCATATTACATCCCTTAACTATTCTGTATGTTTTAATTAAGAATATATTGTAAATTCTCGAACGGCTACAGCCCTTGATATATTTGCCTGCCTGTTATATTGTTCAGTTCTATTATGGACTTTATTTATCCCCTTTTTTAAGTTTTTTTAAATATATTTATCACCGTTTTCTGATCACTGATAATATGCTTAACCTTCTCCAGTTTCCTGTCAGGATGGTTCATTTCAGATCTGATCGTATTTGTAATCATGCAAAGCAATCAATTTTTTTATTTAAATGAGCATAGGATTTTGATTCAATATAAAATTATAGCAAATTAATTACTAAAGTGACATAATTTAATGCGAAGTTTTATATATATTTATTATATTCTTATTTATGGCAAGTCTTGATGATGCGATTAAAGTGGCAAAGGATACTATAAAATCGGAGTTCAATGTTGATAATCCGACAGTAATAGACAGTAGCAGAGACAGTGGGGGATGGATAATAAATTTGACATTTATACTTAATAATGAGCAAAAATATTATACGATAAAAGTCCAGCAAGATGGTGCTGTTTCTGCAATTAAAGAAAGTAAAACTCATCATAACGCAAATCCTGGAAGAGCACCTATGTTTATTTTAATAGCATATGTCTTAGCAATTGTTGCGGTTATATCATACATACTTCTAATTATATACGAAGTTAGTACTTTTATGTCCCTAACAACACTTATTCGGACTTATGGTGGATCCGCGATAAGTTCATCTGTTGTTTTGGATCTTATCATTTATGCAATATTCTTTTTTATAATGTTCATCATATCGTTGTATCTGTTCATGAAGATTGGACATATAAGACGGCTAATGATTAAGAAGAAATATGACGCTGCACTTGAAGTTGATTCTATCGGGTTCGGAATTGTAGCGTTGATTTTCGGGTGGGCGATTATTGGAATACTTGCTTTAATTGCAAGACCTGGACTTGAGCAAGCGGCGACAGAATAATCATATTGATATAAATATCTGTAAATAGTTTTTCTATTATTTATCCATATTTGCAAAAATTATTATTTTGAATCAAAATTTAAATCAGTGTGTTCCTCAGTTAATTTAATTGTAAATATATTTGTGCATTTACAAGTTCTAATTATTCCTGGATAGGAATAATTTATAGGTAACCAAAATTATGCAAATAACCGCTCATGGTGTTAAAAAATTTAAAATTTAATTTTATAATTTCTCAGCCAATCGATATCGCTATTGTAAATATCACGGATATCATTTAAGCTATAATACAGCATGGCCAATCTTTCCAGGCCAAGGCCAAATGCGAGAACCGGAGACTTCAATCCAAGTGGCCCTGTTACCTCAGGCCTGAAAATTCCCGAGCCCCCCATCTCAACCTCTTTGCCATTAATATCTACAACCACATCCATGCTTGGCTCAGTATATGGATAATATGATGGTACAAGCCTTATATTTTTAAAGCCAAGCCTCGAATAAAATTCCCTCAATAGCCACTTAAGCGTAGATAGGCTGACATCCTTGCTGTATACTGCCCCTTCTATCTGATATAGCTCAGAAAGATGTTTCCAGTCCACGCTTTCATGCCTGAATACTTTCTCTATTGAAAATATAAACTGCGGCTCATCCTTATTTTTATAGAGATACCTTATTGTATTCACAGTGGTATGTGTTCTCAGTAGCAGGCGCCTTGCCTCTGCCTCTGACCATTTATAATTCCATCCACTGTAATTCTTATATCCCATTTCATGAACTTTCTTTACAATTTTAAGTATTTCAGGGTTTTCAAATTCTATGCCTGTATCGGAATTAATATAAAAGGTATCCTGTATATCCCTTGCAGGATGATCCTGTGGAATGAAAAGCATATCCATATTCCAGCCTGCATATTCTATGTAATGGCCCCGCATTTCAGTGAATCCCATTTCAAGAAATATATTTCTGACATTCTGAATAAGGTATGTAAGTGGGTGTAATCCGGCTCCGGTTACAGGTTCAGTATAAGAATTAAGGTCGTATGGCCTGAAATTCTTTCCATTCCAGGATCCGGATGATAGAATTTCTGGAGTGAGAATTTCTAAATAATCCTGGTCGTTATAAGAATTCAGTGCTTGTATTCCCATTTCATTAATTTTAACTGTCCTTAATTGGTTTGCCTTCTCGGAAACAAGCCCTCTTTTTACCAGTTCAGCTATCTTTCTGTTTTCCGTTGCATGGCTTTCTGCAATTTCATTAAGCAGGGCTCTGTTTTCACGAAATATTGCCTCAGGTGAATTATCTATATAGCTCAATAGGCCATTTTTCGGCCGCAATCCCAGCTTGGCTATATTTGCCATAGCTATTTTGAAACGATTGCCCATAAGAGCAATTACCCTTTCAATTTTTACATTATTTTCCTTTTTTAGCAAATCATATAGCTGTTCTTCCGGGAAACCTTCCTGCATATATTTCTTTCCCTCATCTGTAATATAATACCTTTTAATCTCTTTTTTTTCTACGTTTATAAGATTTTTTGATTCTAAGTATGATATGGAACTGGCTATAATTCTTTCATCCTCTCCAATATCTATTTCATTTTCAGGTACTTTTCCCCTGTTTTTAATATAATTAAGTACTCTGAATTCATACTGGCTTATTTCTATCTTCTCCATCATAACTTAAATATAAAGTCATATTAAACAATTTTTAAATTCCATATATATTATAACAAATTTTAATAAATGAGGATTGAAATTATTTAAATAATAATATACAATAAACTAATGTGGATTACGTACCAGATACTTCAGTAATTATCAGTGGCAAATTCAGGGAATATTTAGAGGGAAAAGAAGGTTCAAAAGTTATTCTCGCAGAGGCCATGCTAGCAGAAATAGAACATCAATCCAATGAGGGAAAATCAATAGGTTTTACTGCACTTGAAGAACTTAAAAAATTGAGAGAAATGGCCGAGGCTGGCAAAATCTATATAGATATTATTGGAAAACGGCCAATGGAATGGCAGATTAAAAATGCACACAGTGGTGAAATAGATAATATAATCAGAAATGTGGCACTTGAAAATAATGCTGCACTTGTTACCGGTGACCACATTCAAAGCATAATTGCATCTATAAAGGGCCTGGATGTAATTTACCTGAAGGCAGAAGAGAGTGAAACCCGTGACATAGAAGAATTTTTTGATGAATATGCATCCTCAGTCCATTTAAAGGCAAATATGCATCCATTTATTAAAACCGGGAAACCTGGCGAGGTTGTACTGCAGGAACTTGATTATATAATTACATATGATGAGCTTGAGAAAATAGCCTATAAAATTATTCAAAGAGGAAAGTTCGAGGAGCAGTCATTTATTGAAATGGATACATTTGGCGCAACAGTAGTACAGTTAAAGAATTTAAGAATAGTAATTACACGGCCGCCTTTCTCAGACCTTATGGAAATAACCGCAGTCAGGCCAGTTGTAAAAACTTCAATTGAGGATTATAATCTTGATAAAAAAATAATGGAGCGCCTTGAAAACAAAGCATATGGAATTCTTGTTGCTGGATCGCCCGGAGCCGGAAAAAGTACCTTCGTAACAGCGCTGGCAGAGTTCTATGCATCCAGAAATAAGATAGTCAAAACAATGGAGAAGCCAAGGGATCTTCAGGTAAACGATAATATAACGCAGTATACAGCACTTGAAGGAGATATGGAAAAAACAGGCGATATACTTTTGCTGGTCCGAGAAGATTATACAGTTTTCGATGAGATGAGGGTAACTTCCGATTTTAAGGTTTATTCAGATCTTCGCCTTGCAGGCGTTGGAATGGTTGGCGTTGTCCATTCTACAAGGGCAGTCGATGCAATTCAAAGGTTTGTTGGAAGAATAGAGCTTGGCCTGATTCCACAGGTAGTTGATACTGTATTATTTATAGATAGCGGAAAGATAGCACAGGTATTAACTACAGATTATGAGGTCAAGATACCATATGGATTAAGCCAGGAGGATCTTGCAAGGCCAGTTATTGTTATCCGCGACTTTTTAAAAAATAAAGCTATAAGTGAAATATATACATTTGGAAATCAGGTAGTTGTAATCCCAGTTGGTGAGGAAAAAACTGGCGGAAACCCACTCTATCCACTGGCAATGGCCAAGATCAAAGATGACATTTCAAGATTTCTGAATACTGACCATGTGCAGGTAGAAATGATATCAGAAACAAGGATTAAAATTATGGCCCCCGATGCCAAATTAGCAAAATTGATTGGCAAAAAAGGTGAAACCATATCTGGCCTTGAAAAATCATATGGGCTGAAAATTGATGTAGAATCAATATCAGACGACATGAATGTTATGCAGGATGCAATAATAGAAATAAAAAATAAAATGTTATTCATTGATGTTGGCTCAAGAAATAAGCCTGTAAAGCTATATGTTGATGGCATAGCCATATTGAATGCACGCAGTTCTTCAAAAGGAGACGTAAAATTAAGAATTAACAGTGATACTGGCGCAACAGTATATAAATATGTAAAACAGGGCAAGAAACTCCAGTATATGGTGCTTGACCAACCCGATTTAACACATCCAGCTAAATGAACTTTATATATTTTTCTGCTATACAATAGTTATGTATTCTTATGAAAAAACTTTCGACATAGGCGCAGAAAATATTTTTGGGCAGCTTCACAGGTTATTGAAGGATGAAAACTGGGTAATAATTTCCTATATTGATCTTAAGGAAATATTTACAAAGATGAATAAAGAACTCGATCCATATTACATTCTTGATGTTTGTTACCCTCCTGCTGCAGTGGAACTGATTCATGACAATGATGAAATAGGTGCTTTTATACCCTGCAAGGTCGTTTTAATAGAGCATGGTGGAAAAACAAAGCTTATCATGCCAAGGCCATCTGTACAGTCGCGTGAATACCTTGGTTCTGATGGAAAAGTGGCTGAAAAATATGAAGCTATATTAATAAATATACTGAGTAAAATCCAATCATAAAGTTTATTGGTACGTTTTATATACCATTAAAATTGATTGCACAGAAATCACCTCTTCTGGTTTTAAGCCAGATTATTAATTCTATTTTCGGCTATGTGGGATTATTTTTTATTATACGTTTCATAGGTTTGCAACAGTGGGGATTCCTGAGTTTTTCACTTGCATTTATAGGGGTTTTAAGTATTTTCAGTGATCTCGGATATGGCACTGCGCATCTAAAATTTTTATCATCTGGGGAATACGATAAGGCATTATGCAATGGCACATTTCTAACTATAAGAATAATTCAAACAGCGGCAACCATAGCCATAGTACTGGGGTCGCTTTATATATGGCTTGATGTTTTTCACCGGGGATTTGAAAACAACATAGAAATAGATACAATAATCCTGCTTATTCCATATTTCTTTTTTAACCGGATGAAGGATTTTTCAAATATATATTTTAATTCTACAATGAGGTCAGCAAGAATGTCCATACCACAGATGGTTGAGAGCCTTGTAAGAAACTCCCTGTTTATACTTCTTGGAATTATGTATGCCTTCAGAATTCCTGGTTATGACAGTATAGGCGGGGCAATTGTCCTTGCAATAATATACAGCATTTCATACTTCCTCTTCTTTTTAATTTCATTGCTGTTTGGCAGGCCATGGCATATAAACAGGCCAGATAAAACTATGTTTATGGCCTATACAAAACTGGCAGTTCCACTGGCGTTCGTTGCTGTAATAGGAACTATAAGTGGCAATATTGACAAAGTTTTAATTGAATTTTTCTGGCATGCAACTGCTACAGGGGCATTTGCAAGCCTGCAGAAAATTGTTACACCTATACTGACATTTTCCGGCACAATAAGTGTATTTTTTATACCCCTGCTTCTTGAAACCGTAAACCAGAAACATTTTAAATTAAGCATATCTACATTTGAAAAAATGATATCCTTATTTATTCTTCCATTTGTTGTTGTATTTATCGCACTTAGAATCTATGTTGTTAACCTATGGTCTGCAGCCCTTATTCCATATTCTACACTTTTAATATTTATAACGCTAGCATCATACTTTATTGCAGTGAATACTCCATATTCATCCAGCCTTATAGCCCGTGGCCTCACCACAAAAATAGGCAAAATATCAATAATAGCAATACTATTGAATATTGTACTGGATATAATTCTTATACCGCCTGATATTTTTGGCTTCAGCTATTTTTCTCTCGGTGTACTTGGCGCCGCAGTCAGCACATTTGTAGCAATGTTCTTTGAATTAATAGCATACCGTATCGAGGTGCTGCGCCTTGAACATCTTAAACCGGACATGTCGATTTTTATGCAGGCAATACCTGTAGCTGCGCAATTCGCATTTCTTTATGGCGTAACTGCATATATTAAGATATACAGTATTATCCTCTTTCTTCCTGTTGTAATAATATCTGTATTAATATTTATTGCATTCGCAATTATAACCAGGCAGGTTACAACCCGGCAAATCATTACATTCGCAAAGGCATTGAATCCATTGTCTATAGGAAAAACATTCAGGAATGAATAAGTTTATATTTAATCGAAAAAATACAGGTCATGGATCAGATAAGCATTGATGAATTCCATAAGCTTGATATTAAAATTGGCAGGGTAGTAGAATGTGAAAAAGTTGAAAAATCGCGGAGCCTCCTGAAAATCATAGTTGATATGGATGGAGAAAAAAAACAGATAATATCCAGTATTTCTAATTATTATTCTCCAGAAGATATGCTCGGAAAGGAGCTTGTAATACTGAATAACCTTGTACCTGCTAAATTCATGGGGCTTGAGAGCCAGGGCATGCTGCTCGCAGTTGAAGATAAAAATGGGGTATCACTTTTAAAACCTGATAGGGATGTAGAAGAAGGTAGCAGAATCCATTAGCCAATTGCAACTTATTGTTCTGTTCTTTGAACATGAACAGTGGAAAAGTTTGCCATTCGAAGACTGAATATAAAAAGCATGAAGGATGGGCAGAAATTATATATATGAACGGCATTCAATCATAACCATACATTGCATGCTAATTTCTCCATTTAGCCAGTACAGGCTTGCTATATAGAAATAATTAAAACCATCAGGAATTAAAAAAGAGGAAAAAAATGCAAAATAATATTGAAAATATACAGTTAAGAAGGTATAGAAAACCGTTGAATTCTATTATCCAGCTCTATTTGCCGATAAAGTACATGGCTTTTCGAGGCGGCCTTCAATGACCTTAGCTGATAAATACCGGCCAATATCTATTGATAAACTTATATTGAATGAACAGTCAAAAAAGGAAATTACGGACTGGATCAATTCATGGATAAACCATACAGAAACCAAGAAAGCACTGATCCTGTGGGGGCAGCAGGGCATAGGAAAAACTTCCTCGGCTTATGCTATTGCCAATTATGCTGGCCTCAACGTCATCGAAATGAACGCATCCGAACAGCGAAACCGGGAAAATATGAAAAGGATAGGCCTCATGGCATCAGAATACCGTGACCTGTTTAATATCTCTGGAAATCCTGATAAACTTATTTTAATTGATGAAGCCGACAATATCTTCGAATCGAGAAACAGTGCAACAGGTGGCGATACCGGTGGGCTCTCAGAATTGCTTGATATAATTAAAAATACAAGAAACCCTATTGTCATTACAATGAATGATTATTATGGTTTCCGGGGAAAGAATTCAGCAGCGGAAATAATTTCACATTCACTTGTTATTGAACTGACACCATATAAAAGAAAAAATGAAACTGGATACCGTTATTTCACAGTGGCAGTACATAATATTTTGCAGGACGTGGCAGAACATGAAGGCATAAAAATTGGGCCCCGTGAAATTTCTGAAATTATAAAAAATAATGAACCGGATATCAGGGCAATGATCAATGACCTTTATCTCCATAAAATAAGGGAAACTGATGAGAATAATAACCGTGATTCTTCAGAATCTATATATTATCTCACCACAGATACATTTAGAAATGGAAATTACAATGAAATATTGAATGCAGTATACAAAATGGACGACGATCCTGATTTTTACATAAAATGGATTGATGAAAATATACCTTATGAATATACAGACATCGAAAACACAATGAATGCTTATAACCTTCTTGCCCGTGCAGACATTTTATACGGCAATAGGCCTAATGATTTTGCACTGGTTAATTACGCTGTAGAAATGACAGCAGGGATTTCATTTGTAACATCCAAAAAAAATACACATTATGTAAAATATAATTTTCCACAGTACATCAAAAACTTGAGCCAGCGAAAAAAAAATATGGCCAAATTTTCAACAAAAATATTCATGTCTAAAGTGGCTGTTATCTCCCATACATCAATATCCACTATTTCCAGAGATATGTGGTTCTATAAAAAACTGCGTGGGGATAAGGAAACCTTCAAGTTATTTTCTTCTGTGCTCAATTTAAACGATAACGAAATATCTGTGCTAAAAAATAAAAACTAATGGCTGGCCTCTTCCATATTAAATTTTGAAATGGCATTTTTGCATTTTTTGATCGTTCCGCTTGTAATTATTGTATATCCACCCTTATTCCTGATTATTTTCATTGTTGAGTTCCTGTTTAGCTGATTGCACATATATATGCAAAATTTATCATTTCTATACTTTCTTTTTATGCCATAATAATTATAAAGATCCCTGTCTGCAGAGGCGGACGAAACTTCCCAGAATACAAGTATGTACCTTTTTCTTATTAAAGATCCTTTCAACAATAGTATAATGCAACTGCGTATTTTGTTTTTATCATTGCTTTACAGGCAATATGCAAATAATTATTTTCACAATTAAAAATTAGTGGAAAAAACATAGAATAATTTTTCTCAGAAGATGCATAATAAAAATATATAAATATTATTTATAAATGAAGTATCAATTAAAAGTGAATAATATGGATACATCATACAGTTTAATAAGGGAAGAATGGAAACACCTTAAGAAATCAAGTATATACGGATTACAAAAAGAAAGAATGATATCATGGAGAAGAGGATCAGCAATAGAGCGTGTGGAATATCCAACAAGGCTTGACAGGGCAAGGAATGCCGGCTACAAGGCAAAGGAAGGTTACATAGTAGCTAGAGTACGTGTCAGAAGAGGAGGCCAGCATAAACCCAAAATTATGGGAGGAAGAAGGCCAAGAAGGCTTGGGTATACCAAAATGACACTTAAGAAAAATATACAGGTTATCGGCGAGGAACGTGTTGCCGATAAATTCCCAAACACAGAGGTCCTTAACTCTTATTATGTTGGAGAAGACGGGTTATACAAATACTATGAGGTAATTCTCGTTGATAAGGCAAATCCCCAGATCTATAATGACAGCAAAATTTCCTGGATTGCAGAGCCGCAGAATAAGGGGCGTGTTTACCGTGGCTTAACCTCTGCAGGATATAAAAACAGAGGGCTTGGCCATGGAAGGACTGGCAGTGATAAGAGCAGGCCATCCATAAGATCCAATGGAAGGCTTAGAAAGTAATTTTTTTGCCACGGTGGCCCAGTGGTACGGCGCCAGCCTTGAGAGCTGGTTCCCTTGTGGATCGGGTGTTCGAATCACCCCCGTGGCGCTATGATATTTTGTTTAATAAACAGCTTCAGTTTAATTTTTTAAAAAAATCAAAAACCTTTAAATAATATAATAAAATTTTACACTATGGCACTTCAGGATAATTTAGATACATATAGAAATGAAGCAATAGATTTTTTATTCAACGTGGACATTCTCAAGGATAATACATATGTATACGATGAAAGTATGGTACAGGGCGGATTAGAATACGAGGATCTGGAGTTCTGTGATATCAATACGGTATTTACCATTGATGATTTTACTGTTTACCAGTTTGATGGCGAATTGAGGGAAGGTGGGACACTGATAATAAACTTCAATGGAAAATATGAGGAAACCGATGAGGAAAGCAAAAAATTTTATGAAAAAAAATATTCCAGCCTGATAACTTCTACTGATAATATTAAAATGATGAATTTTTTTCCCTTACGGACAACAGGAAAAGCTGAATTCCTTGATCTCTTCCACCGTACAGAATTTAATGGAATTATCAATATGGACTATCTTGCCAGGAAACTCTATGAAATTTACATTAAACCGGCAATAGGATTAATTAAACCAGAAAAAATTGTTATTTTAGATAAGGAACTTCAGGAGCCTATTGATAGATTGGATTCCGGCCTTTCAATATCATTTAATTGATAAGATAAAAAACCGCAACATAATTGAAATTATTTTATATTAAATATTAATGCCATATTCAATGGAAATAAGGCCTTACAATGAAAATGATATAAATGAAATTTACAGGGTTGAACAACAATCATTTGGCAATGGAGCATATTCCCTGCTCATGATACGGAGGATGCTTCATATTCCAGAAAGCCTGACACTGGTTGTAACAGTTAACAATCATGTAAAGGCTTATGCAACGGCATTGCCAGAAGGCACAGATTCAATAGATATAGAAAGCATTGCCGTACTTCCAGAAAGACAGCATATGGGCTATGGTTCTGCACTCATAACAGCCCTGGAATCGGAGGCCTTTAAGAGAGGCTATCGTGAAATTTTTTTAGAAGTAAGGGAAAAAAATACGAATGCCATAGCATTTTACAAAAAACATAATTACACGGTAATAGATTTTATTTTCAATTATTACCATCTATCTTTTAATGGTTCCAGAAATGCATATAGAATGAGCAAAATTCTGGAATAACAGCTATTTGCCAGATATGATTATTTGCTGGAGAAATCCTGGTTTTCGCCTATCACTTCGGTATTGGCAGAAATAATAATTCTTCTATTTTCTATTTCTTCATAAAGTGATCTTGCAAGTGATGAAACAGCATCAATTCTTCTTATTTTTCCACGGTAATTTACATCAATGTAATTCTTGATTCTTTCCCTCCCTGAAAAATATAATGGAGGTATAATGTCAATTATATAATCGTAATCGTTGAATGCTGAAAGGGTTTTCTTTGCAGATTCCAGTGATGTTTTGGAATAGTTCTCCCTGTGAATAACCTTGTATAGCCTGCGATTTAGAATTTTTGATGTGATCTGCCCAGAAATGCCTGAATTCAATTTTTCAAGAAACTGGCAATCACGCAATTTTAAATCTTCCACGCTTCTGTCATTATACATATCATATGCTATGCCAAGCATTTTCTGGGCAACTCTGCATGTCTTGTGAAAATAAACAGAATTAAACATGAGAATTCTGGTTATAATTGTAGATTCCAGTGTAGGTATGGATTTTTCCTCACCTACAATGCTGCCATTGCTCACCATAACTGTATTGAACAGCCTCATATAATCAATCTGCCCCATTGTGACACCACAGTAAAATGCATCCCTTCTCAGGTAATCAAGCTCGTCCACATCTATGGGCCCGCTTATCATGGCAGAATAAAGTTTATATTTTTTAGATTGGCCTGTTGCAATTTCTGCCACATCTAGAGGATTGTAGCCGTATTTTCTGAGTATATCTGGAACTGTACTGTCCTCATATGGCTTTTCTCCCATTATTATCTTCTTTGTTAAATCTTCATGTGTGAGTTTATAATACCTGAAAAATGTTTCCTCAATTGCATGGCTGAAGGGCATATGGCCTATATCGTGAAGAAGCCCCCCAATTGCAGGCATGGAATCATCTATGCCAAGTGTATTTGATAGCTGCCTGGCCATATGCATGGTTCCAATAGA
>JAVYST010000011.1:0-30179 GCA_038729085.1 Ferroplasma sp.
CCTGGAGTGTGATACTGAAATGCCTGTAAAAAAAGAAGAATTTAACAGTGGAAAAAAGGAAGATGTAAAGCAATTATTGCTGAACTTCCTGAAGAAAAATGATGAAAACGCATATACGCTCAAAGAGCTTGGTGAGAATCTTGGCATAGATACTTTTATTCTGCATATGGATTTGACTGCCCTTCTCTGGAACGATGAAATGGAATACAGAGACATTTATGACCATGATGGCAAATTGCAGCGATACTACAGTATTAAAAAATAAAAATTAAATTTAAAGTTTAAACAATAATATCTGCTTATGGTCTTTTAATATCAGATTCCTTCTAATTGCCCATTAATGGTTATTCTCTGAAATTGCCAGGCATAGTTTTCCAGTAACCGGCTTAAATAGAAATTTTAATTGCTGGTATTTCAGCCTATAAAAACTGTTCAAAATTTAGAATTATGTTTTTTATGGCTATATGATTTATTGCACGAGTGAAGGCATGGCTGTGTTGCATATAGCAATAATACAAAGAAAATAAAGAAAAATATGGGTATTGAAAAAATCACAAAAACCTGCGTTTACATGTAAAATTCCATTACTTAAATATTGGCTTGTTAATCTGCATGACAAATAAATATTGCTCAAATGCATATATCATTGGCAGTCTTCAATAAGAGTACAATAAAATATATTGAAAAAATTAATAATTTAAATAGTTCTTAAATAATAAAATTTTTAATGGATCTTATTATTTATTTTAAATATATAAAATATCAATTAAGGCTGGAAACCACTTCCTGTATTTTTTTGTAATCCGGTTCCTTCCCTGCGTCTTCACTCAGCCATTTATATACAATTTTTCCATCCTTTCCAATCACAAATACTGATCTTTTAGAGGCAGAAAGCTTCAAGTTAAGAAAGTTTGTGTACAGCGAGCCATATTTTTTGGAAATTTCTCTATCCCCATCACTGAGAAGATCAAACTGAAGATTATTTTTTGTAGCAAATTCCTTCAACGAAAATGGTGAATCAACACTTATGCCAATTACCTTTGCTTTCATTGTATTGAAATTTGCCATAGAATCCCTGAAAGCACACATTTCTTTTGTGCATACCGATGTAAATGCTCCTGGAAAAAATGCAAGTACAACAACATTACCCTTATAGTCAGACAGTTTCTTTGATTTAAGGCCCGTGTCAAGTGCCTCAAATTGCGGTGCCATTTCCCCCTCGTCAACCATGTTTATCACTTAATACATAATATAGTAATATAAAAACATAATTTTGCTCCAGGCAGATAGATTAATTAAAATACCTGTTGTATTTTTATCTATTTTTTGATAAAAAATGTCCTGCTTGCTTCAGGCATTGATGACCATGTACTTATAAATTGATCCACGTCCTTTTCTGTTTGAAGATGATCGCCCAGCTGTTTCATCAATCTATATGGTACCGATAGCCCTTCTATTCCTGAGATGCCAGCATTCATAACCTCATTTGGGCTTGTGAGATTGCATATTATGACCTTTGTTGTAACACCATATTTTCTTATCATATTATTGACATTCAATGCGAAAGTACCATCATTATTTCCAGCACTGTCTGGCTGAGTGGCCTTTATTGCCAGATAATCAGCATGGTTCTGCGTAGCCATAATTGCCTGCAGGTAATTATAAATTGATACGGCACTTGTCCTCACATTTTTTTCTTTAAGATATTTCATAGCTTTAAATCCCTGAAACGTAGCGGGGATTTTTATTATCATATTCATACCAAGAGAGTAAACTTTCATTGCCTGTGCAATTATATCTTCATATTCTCTACCAATGATCTGGACATGCACTTCTCCATTCATAATTTTGGCAATGCTGTTAATGACCTGGTCTGTAGTAGTTCCTTTTTCAACCTCTTTTGCAATCAGCTGTGGATCTGTTATAACACCATCTATTAAACCATAATCTCCTATTTCCTTAATTTCATCAAGGCTGGCACTTTCTAGAAACAATTTCATGAATATCGTAGTTTAATTATCTTGTTATATATAATTATGTCTATAAATATTTGGGAAAACATTCTTTTGCATATTGTGCTATTTACAGAGAATTAACGGTGAACTAAAATTATTACATATAATCAAATATATTATCCATAGTTTTAATATCGCCAGGAACCGATATCAAAACACCATAAATATTATATTTTTTTATCTTCTGGATATATTCTTTTAAATTGGCGAGTGGAATAGATGATTGGTGTATTTTATTAATAATATCTCTATTCTTTTCACTTTCTATTATAATATATGGAAGCAATCTATCTGCCTCAATTCTATCAAGAATTGTGGTATTATCCATATTCACGACCAGAAAAATGTCAGCATTTTGCTTCATTCGTTCTTTTATTTCCTCTAATGAATGGTTAAAACTTAATATCAGCCCACTGCTCAGTTTTCTTTTTTTTGCGATTGACAGTGCATATTCAGATGGCATATCGTTTATTTCATTGCCAAATACTGGTTTATCGCCCTGGGTGAAAATCATTGATGCATTCAATGACTTCGCTGCCTGTATCTCGGATCTCAGTTTTAATTCTGTAATATCTTTTAGCCTTTGATTCATTATAATTTCCTTATTGGGAAATACACTCCTTACTGT
This sequence comes from Ferroplasma sp., assembly GCA_038729085.1. Lineage (GTDB taxonomy): Archaea > Thermoplasmatota > Thermoplasmata > Thermoplasmatales > Thermoplasmataceae > Ferroplasma. The sequence goes on from JAVYST010000011.1 coordinate 2,644, forward strand.
GCAGGCAATTATATCTGGGGGCATTGTAGGATAGCCCAGGGGGTTATCTGGAATGTTAAAGCCATCAAAGCCATCCATATATTTTACATGTTCTCTTAGATTTTCAAGTTTTTTTGTGGGGTATATCTCTGCAATTATCTTCATTTATAGCTTCAAAGTGTTTTTAAATATAGACTTTATGATTTTGCTTCATAATCCAGTGATAAATAATTTTAAATTACCTGCATGCATGGAATTTCCTATTCAGGCTAGGCGCCATGTTTATCTAATGCCATTGCAGGATAGAAAATCAGTATTATTAAGTATATTATATACATCATATAAAAATGAAAAGTGAATTCAGTTATGGCATTATCATATATGCAGCATTCCCAGACGGTGTAAAATATTTATTTTTAAAAAGAAAGGAAGGGTGGTATGATTTTCCAAAGGGGCATATAGAAGCAGGTGAAACCGGGCAGGAAGCTGCAATCAGGGAAACACTGGAAGAATCTGGATTGACTATAAAGGAAAGCAGCCTTGTGCCATTTTTTAATTATACTATTGCATATCAATTCAATTATCATGGAATTGAAATAGATAAGCATGTTTCAATGTATATGTCAGAAATAGATTACAGGGCAGAAATAAAGATTTCGCATGAGCATGTTGGATTTAAATGGTTAAGCTACAGTGAAAGCATGATTAATTTAAGGTACAGGAATCAGCAGGATGCTATTAAATACGCCGAATCATACAGAAATAAACTGTGCAGCATGAAGGAAATTAATAGCAGATACAGTAAGGTATCGGAAATGCCAGGCTGGGAATTGAGCAAAACTTTTGTGCCAGGAGAAGGAAACCTCAATGCAAAAATCTGTATTCTGGGGCAGGCACCCGGAAGAAATGAGGATATACAAAAAAGGCCATTTATAGGCAGAAGCGGGAAACTGCTGGATAGCATGCTGGCAGAGGCTGGAATAGGCAGAGAACAGGCATATATAACAAGCATAGTCCAATTTTATCCACCGGGCAACAGAGTACCGGACAGTAAAGAAATATCCATATGCATGCCGTTTTTAAAAGAACAGCTTGATATATTGAAACCCCATATAATTATACTTCTTGGCAACGTTGCAATAAATTCAATGCTGAATATAAAAGGCGTAATGGAAAATCATGGAAAATTTATTGGCAACAAATATTTTATTACTTTCCATCCAGCAGCTGCCCTGAGAAATCCCGCTACATTGGACTTAATGAGGGCTGATTTCATCAAACTTCGATCTTTTAAAGATATTTGAACAGCATAATTTTATATATAATTTAACGTAAAATTTAATAGCAGCATAGTTATTGCAAATCAATGCTGCCTGATAATAATGAAGCTAATGAAAGCGAAAAAGATGAGAAGATAAATAGCACTCAAAACACTGAAAATAATAATATCCCCGAAAAAAAAGATAAGGCCAGGGGGAAAAAAAATGCAGCTAAGTATAATATGAGTGTTACCCAATTATTGGAGATTATTATACTTATAATTGGAATAATACTCATAGGCGTTGCATCATACCAATCTGGCAAAATAGGTGAAGTAAAGCTCAATGATTTTACCGATATAGCATTTCCGCTGAGCTTTATTTTTATACTTTCTCCATTTGCCCTGTATTTAGAACGGCTTAGAAGCAGGAATATTTTCATAACGATAATTGTATTATTGGTAGTAGGGATTCTCTTGCTGTATTATCTTATATTCCCATACAGAATGTTCGTAATTCATATGGATCTGCTTGCTGAAGTACTTGTTGAGTACATAATAGGCCTTCTATTTATATTCCTGTTCCTCATGAGGTTTACGTCTATAAATAAAAAATCTTAATATTTTTATATCTATTTTTGGCTATTGCAATTTTTCAATGAAATAGGCATGCCATAGATAATATCTTTCAAACATGGAAATAAGAACACATTTTCATGGATTTTCCCCAGTGTTATAGATAAAGCAGCTACAGCTTTATTATTAATCATAGCAGGCGAATTCAATTAAATAATTTAATTATAAGCTTATATAAAATACATTGCCTGACTTCTTTTATTCAATATAATCAAACATTAAAATATTAATAATAAGGCAAATTAATAACCTGCCATTATATAAAAAAATTAATGGCAGCTAAAATTAAAATTTCTTATTATATTTATCCGCTTCTTTTAATGCTATTTTTACAGCTTCCTCTGGTGAGCTTGCGTGAAAAAGCCTTCCATCACCATCTTTTGTCCTGATATTCAACTCTCCTATAGATACCACTGATTTTCCCTCTGTAAGGGCAAATGAAGCCTCTGATGTTGTACCGGTATATCCATCTATTGCAATCAAGGCATCGCATGCCCTTATAATAAGAAAATTTCTTAAATAGCCGATTTGAGTTGGTATTGCAATGGTTAAATATTTATTGCCAGCTTTTCTATCTTCACCGGGGAGTATTCCAATTACTGTCCCTCCGTTATCAGATACGCCCCTGGATGCGCATTCCATTATTCCTCCATTGCCGCCACAGAAAACAAGGCATGAGTTTGAGGCTAAAAGTTTTCCAACTTCATATGCACTTCTGCATGACTCCTGGCTGGCTATACTTCCTCCAATTACACCTATATAATATGAAAACATAAATTGCTATTAATAAAAGCTATTTAATCTTTGAAATATACAGTGTCAAATTTTTAATTGCCCTTACATATGCAACTTCCCCTTTTTTAAATGTTTCACCTTCATCTGCAGGAACGGCTTTCCACAGCTGTGAGTCTATTGCTATTTCATAAGAATTATTTTTCAGTATGTCCTTTATCTCTCCTGTTTTTCCTACCATAGAATCTCTGCCAGTTGCTGGAGGCCTTCCAAATGGATGGCGGAACCAGAATCTTGAAAACCATGCCCCAATAAAAAATGCTACTATAGTATCAATAATATAACCTATTATTATTATTTGGCTCATATAGCATTTTATGCAATATTCATATTTAGCATTTCCTACAGCCAATGTTTAAAAATAAAAATGCCTGTACATTTTAAATATTAAAAATGCTGTAAAAATAAAATATGTTTCAAATGGATTATGGCCATACTGGCATATATTATACAGCCGCTGGAAAATGCCACTCTTATTTGCCAATCCTCTTCTAAACTTTTATAAAAAAATACTTTACCCTGCTTTAGCATGTGCCAGAAGCATGAAAAGCTAAATATTGATCATTTCAATTATGAAAGCATTATTTCAGTTCTGGAATAACTATAATAAAGAAGAATGCTTACAGTTTTATCTGCAAAAATGTTTAAAGAAAGCCACTCCCAGCCAATGCAATAGTTGATTATGGCCTGAATAACATGATAAAGAATATAGAATGAATTCAAAAAATGCATGGAGAAATGCCAAAGCCCTGCTTTCAATTTCTGCTAATATTCTTTAAATGGCCTCTGAGGTGCAATGATGAATATAGAAAATATCAATAAAAAGGTTATAGGCTGCAGAAAATGCACGGAATTAATAGAATACAGGAATTCCCGGCCGGTGCCGCCCCTATTTAAGAACTGTACATACTGGAACAGGCCAGTGGCTGGATACGGCGATATACATGGAAACCTGCTGGTAATTGGGCTGGCTCCTGCATTCAACGGTGGCAACAGGACTGGGCGCATTTTCACCGGTGATAAGAGTTCTGATTTTCTCATATCCTCGTTATACAGCGCTGGCTTTACCAACATTCCTTCATCAAGGGAAATTAATGATGGGCTTGAATATCGCAATATGTACATCACGCTTGCATTAAGATGTGCACCACCAGGCAATATGCCTTCAAGGGATGAGCTGAATAAATGTTATCCATATCTGGAAGATGAGATAAACAGCATGGAAAATTTACGCGCAATACTTGTTCTGGGAAAAATTGCATTTGATTCGGCATTGAAATATTTCAGGAATAAAAACATTAAATTGAAGGGAATAAAATTTCATCATGGAGCATTCTATGACATAGAAAATATACGCCTCTTCTGTTCTTACCATCCAAGCCCAAGAAATGTGAACACAGGAATTTTGAATGCTGAAAAGCTCACAGCACTGCTGAATGAAATAAAAAATTTTATATCTTAATCATTTTTCTTATGATATAGCCAGTGGTCATTTTCCAGATGCATGTAACCGCCATTTAATAGGTATACCCTTAATGACGTTCCACTTGCAGAATATACAGTTGTAAGTTCATGCCGGCATATTCTGCTTTTTTTAATTGCTTTTAAAGAGCAGGGCTTCCTTGAACCGCATTTGTTTAAGGCCTTTCGCAGGTTTGTTATGTTGTCTTTTTCCATTTTCATCTTTTGCTTTTCTTTGGTAATATAACCTGGTTCAAACCTTTCTCGTGATGAATGTTTGCGTTTTCTTACAAATACAGCCCTTCTCGGTATGTAAACTCCCTTTCTTTGAGATACAGACATCATATTATCAATGCAAAAATCATATTAAAATGTATTTCTTTAATTTGAACTAAAAGTGTTATAAAATATAAAATTTAATAATTATAGTATTTCAAAAGCCTGTCAATGCCCTCGTCAAGAGAGATTTTGGCTTTGAATCCAAGCAAATCCTCAGTCTTTTTGATATCTGCGAGCGTATAGTATACATATGTATCTTTCATAGGGTTTTCTATGTATTCTGGTTTAATATTTTTCTTCATATGCCTGTTCAATATCTGCACCATTTCATTCAACGTATAGTTTTTGCCTGTTCCTACATTGAACACATTAAACTTTTTATTTTTCTCAGCAGCAAGCAATAAGGCATCTACAAGATCATCTATAAAAACAAAATCCCTCTTCTGCTCTCCATCGCCATAAAGGACAGGAGGAACATTATCATGTATAGCCCATATGAACTGTGAAACAAGATTTGCGAATATTTTTTTAGACCTTTCGTGGTATCCGTATACTGAAAAGAACCTCATTCCTGAAACGCTCATGCCATACAGGTTGCAGTACAGGTTTGCAATTCTTTCCATTGCAATTCGTGCTTCAGTATAATAGTCAGTCACTCCTGGCAAAACATCCTCTTTCTGTACCTTAATTCCATTGTATATAGAAGATGTTGAGGCATAAACAATCGGTGCCTTATTCTTTTTGGCAAGTTCCAGCACAGTAATCAGGTCGTCTATGGCATTTGCCATAAGATGTGGATTGTTTTTATACATAGGAGAGGATGAGTAAATTCCTATATGAAATATATAATCTGGATTTATGCAATAATCATTCACATTTTTTACCTTGTCTTTTATGAATTCTATTTTATCTATAGAATTGCTTAAATTATGAATTGATCCAGTCTGCAGGTCGTCAAGCACGTACACATGATTTTCTGTTGATAATCTATCAACCAGATTTGAACCGATAAATCCGGCACCGCCTGTTACTAAAATTTGCTTGTTTTTAATTGACATAAAAGTGTATACTACGTTTATATAAATAATTTATTTATTTCAATTTTACTATTTCTATGGATTATATTTAAGTTATGTTTGCAATAACGTATTATGGATGTGCAGATTGTTGAGGACTCACAGCAGATAGAAAGTTTTATGGACATAATTAAGTCGGCATGGAAAAGTGAAAGCGCGCTTTCAGGCTTTAAAGATACAATACATTCAATGGCCTTTCATGGAGGAATAGTTCTGGCAGCTTATGACGGTGGCAAAATGGTTGGAATCAGCTTTGCATATCCTGGATACAGGCATGGGCATGTTTATCTTTATTCACATATGACCGGTGTGCTTGATGATAAAAAATATTCCGGTGCAGGATATGAATTGAAGATGATGCAGAAAAAACTGGCACTTGAATATGGCTATGACCTCATAGCATGGACTTTTGATCCTGTAATGAGCCTGAATGGGCACTTTAATATAGGAAAACTTGGTGCAATTTCAAGGACATACATTGACAACTTTTATGGCATTATGAATGATGGCATCAATAAGGGATTGCCAACGGACAGGCTTGTTGCTGAATGGCATATTAAAACAGAATTTGACAGGCATTATGATAATCCATATTATATGAATGGTTTTGATGGCAATAAAATGTATGTCAATGAGGATTATAGCCATGAATACATAGCCCTAAAATTGATGAAAAATTTTATGGATTTGAAGAACTCAAGGCTTGCAGAAGCAGTTGAAATAAAATTAAAATTAAGGGATGCCATGCATGCATTATTTAAAAACGGATATACAATCATCAATTTTGACAAGGAAAGCAATGCATATATACTGAAAAAAAATTTTAAACTGAATGAAAATAATATATTTATATAAATATTATGGCATATCCCAGTCAGGATCAATTGCAACTTTTCCAAGTGCTGCTTCCAGCTGAATCCTTTTTTCTACCGATGCCACGGATTTTCTAACGTGGACAACCGCATCAGGATTGACAGAAATATCATCAATGCCAGACCTTACAAGGAAATCAACAATTTCATCGTACTGTGACGGAGCCTGCCCACAGATAGAAACAAGTTTTCCATCTCTATGTGCAGTTTTGATCAGATAGCGTATGGACCTCTTTATTGCAAGGTCTCTTTCATCAAACATTGAACTCATCTTTCCATTATTCCTATCGGAACCAAGAAGAAGCATGGTCAGGTCATTGGATCCAATTGAGTAGCCATCAACATACTGGTTAAACTTATCTGCCAGTATTATATTGCTTGGTATCTCTGCCATTAAGAACAATTTAAAATCTTTTGTTCTCTCAAGGCCAGTGTCTTCCATAATCTTTATAACTTTTCTCAGTTCATCGACAGTTCTTGTAAATGGAATCATGACCCAGAGGTTCTTGAGCAAATATTCATCCCTTGCACGCTTTACTGCTTTAAGTTCAAGTTTAAATGCTTCTTCATATCGCTCATCATAATATCTTGATGCACCTCTCCATCCCAATAGGGGATTATCCTCCTCTGGCTCGAACTCTTCACCACCTTTGAGATTTTTATATTCATCAGATTTAAAATCAGAAAATCTCATTACAACAGGCCTTGGTGCAAAATCCCTGCATACTTTTCCAAGTGCATCAGACAACTTTTCAATAAAGTAATCTCCCCTATTATTCTTAATTAAGGAAAGTGGGTGTTCTCCGATCTCAGCCCATATAAACTCTTCCCTCATAAGCCCTATGCCATCACATGGCAATTTAGAAACCTTTTCAGATAACTGTGGCTCACCCATATTTACAAATATCTTTGTCCCGGTTGTTATATCGCCCTCGTATGAATAGCTATTTTGTGGAACGCTTTCTTCTTTGCTTTCAATTCCGCCCTCAATAACTATGCCATTTTTTGCATCAACTGTTATAACTTCATCATCTTTCAGGGTCTCAGTTGCCTTCTTCCCAAATGACGATGTGCCAACTATGCATGGTACGCCAAGTTCACGGGATACAATGGCTGCATGGCAAGTCAATCCCCCATCATCTGTTATGATAGCCTTTGCTTTGCCCATAATTGGAACCCAGTCTGGCGCTGTCATTCTGGTAACAAGTACATCGCCATCATTGAATTTATCTATTTCACTGGGCGACATTAAGATCTTAACTTTCCCTGTAACTTTGCCAGGCGAGGCTGGCAACCCTTTTAACAAAACGTCTTTATTCTCTTTCTTATCTTCATTTTTTTGTGTCTGCAATTTTTCCATCCCCCTTTTCTTTTCTGACCAAACAGTTTCCTGCCTGGCCTGTACTATATAGATCTTATGGTCAAAAGAATCCTTTGCCCATTCTATGTCAAGTTCAGCTGAGTAATGTTTGCTTAATTCCATTCCATAGTGTGCTAAATTTAATATTTCCTCATCCGAAATTGCCTGCTCCTTTGCCATTTCTGTATCTACCATAAGCTCTTCAGTACCACCTGTTTCAAGGCATTTCAACATTTTTGTTTTGTTTGTAATCAATTTTTTGTCAATTTTCATGGTTTTTTTATTTACGTAGTATGTATCTGGTGTTATTACTCCACCAACCACATATTCTCCGAGCCCATAACTTGCTTCTATTATTATGCTGGATTCATCGCCATTTGATACATCTATCGTAAACATCACGCCTGAGGCCTCAGAGAATATCTGCCTCTGTACCGCAGCTGCCAGGGAAATGTTAAACTGGTCGTACTTTTTTTTCTCCCTGTAGTATATGGCCCTGGGAGTAAACAGGCTTGCATAGCATTCTTTAATTTTCTCTATAACATCGTCTTCGCCATGTACGTTTAAATATGTGCTCTGTTCACCTGCAAAGCTTGCATCAGGCATATCTTCGGATGTAGCAGATGATCTGACCGCAACAAAAATATTTTTCTCATTTCCAATTAATTTATTATAAAATTTGCGAATATCATTTTCCATGCTTGAATTAAATTTTGCTGCCATAAACATGGTTGTAATATCATCGCTGGCCTTTGACAGTTCCTTATCATTATCAATATTTGTGTTTTTTATAATGCTTAAGATTTTATCTGCAAGCCCGTTTTCCTTTATAAATTCCTGATACGCATAGCTTGTCGTAGAAAATCCATCAGGTACAGGTATAGTCTTCAAACGCAGCATTTCTCCAAGATTGGCAGATTTTCCGCCAACTATTGGAACATCGGATTTCGATATGTCCGCAAACCACAATATTCTAGAATTTTTTATACTACTCATTAACTAATTATTTGATTTTAGTATTTAAACAGTTATATACAATTTCAAAATATTTCGTTCATTGCCGTATTTTCTCATGATAAATTTATTCATTATCGATTAGTGGTGCATTCAAAATTTATTAAGAACAGCTGTAGAATGCAGTATTTCAAATGATTTTTATTAATTTTTGCTCAAACCATCGATCCAAAAAATAAAATCACAATATTTAAATATTTAAGTTTTATCATGTGCACATTAATTTATTTCTATCATTAGCCACTGGCTTTAATTTAATTATAAAATCAGGCTTTTGGCTTTTACTATTAATATATTTATAATATAGAAAAATTTTAACTAACATGCACTAATAAACCAATTATGTTAGAAGACAAGTTTATCGACATTAATGGGGCAAAAATCCACTATATAGAATCTGGATCAGGCATACCTGTAATTATGTGCCACGGAGCAAGATTTAACGCACGAACATATGAGGATTCTGGGACTATCAAGGCAGTAGATGATGCTGGCTTTCGTCCAATTTCTATTGATTTTCCGGGATATTGCAAATCAGAAAATATGAATATAGGCCTTTCAACCTTTATAGCAGATTTCATTGATGCCATGCACCTTGAACCTGGCGTAGTTCTGGGAGCATCTATGGGTGGAGAGGCAGTTACAGGATTTGCTGTAAAAAATCCTGATAAATATATAGCCCTGATACTCGTGGGAGCCGTTGGTGTTTCAGCCTATAAGGACAGTTTGCCGGTTATTCAAGATAAGCCTCTTCTATTAATATGGGGTAAAAATGATGCAATATCTCAGCCAGAAAATTACGAACTTCTTGAACAGTATTCAAAAAATTATAAATTTTACAATGTTGGAAGGCAGCATGCATGTTATTTGGATGATGCTGTTGAATTCAACGCCCGTATAGTAGAATTTTTAAAAACAATTAAATGATTGCCCAGAGAAATTATTAATTTTATTTATTATGCAATTATAGATAAATAGTTTAATCAATTGTTATATTTTAAAAATAAACTTACGTGAAAAATATTATATACTCGATATTTAATACCCTTTCATGATGCGGCCAAAGAGGCTTGTTGAGAATTTACAATTTCAGCTTCAGGAGATGTATGATGCTATTGAAAGATTAAATTCAGAAAACAGGTGCCTAAAAAGGCATATTTCAGGAATGTCTTCAAAGTTAGATGAAAGCAATAATAATATGGAAAACTATGAAAAAGAGAAAGAGTCACTTTTAGAATCTATAACAGCATCGAATCAAAAAATAGAAGCATTAAATAAAGAGAAAGCAGCACTTCAGCAATCACTTGAATCTGTGAATGAAGAAATAGAAAATTTGCATATTCAATTAAGTTCAATAGAAGCTGAATTGGCAGAATCCAGAAATGAACTTGAAAAAAATCAACTTAGCCTTAATTCAGATAAAGAAACAATCGACTCACTCAATGACCAGTTAAAAAACAGGAATGAGGAATTGACATCGGCCGGTGAGACAATTGCAACAATCAATAAAAAATATGAGGAACTTCATAAAGAGCTAAAGGAACATGAAAATACGGTTGAGGAATTAGATGAACCCTATAGTAATGATAAATACACTGTTAAAAACCTTAAACCGCTGGTTCATTTAACAACAAGGCAAATACGAAATATAATTAAACAAAAAGAAAAAGGAGTATCATCCCGTATTCTGGCATCTAAATATAAGGTAACATACAGGTATATAAATAAAATATATTTCAATTATGTAACATACGGAAAGGATAAAGCATATACTCCAGGAAGAAAAAAGAAAATCTTAAAAAATAATAATTAGAAATTTATATATTTATATAAGAAATATTTTGCATCTGTGGCATAGCAATAAAGGCTGCAATAAGAAAAGTGAGAATAGTTTGATGATAATGGAATAGAGTATAGACTATCCGAAACATCCTTTATGGCACTGCTTTAAGGAAAAATACTATCTGAGCAGTCTACAATAGAAATAATAAAATAAGGCAATGATATGGCATAACACAAAATATTATATACAACATATTGAATATTCTTCTATGGTAAACCCAAAAAAACTGGTTGAGGATTTGCAGAATCAACTTCAGGTAATGCACGATACTAATGCAAGATTAATTTCTGAAAATAAGGATTTAAAAAGCCAGGTATCAGGAATGTCTTCAAAGTTAGATGAAAGCAATAATAATATGGAAAACTATGAAAAAGAGAAAGAGTCACTTTTAGAATCTATAACAGCATCGAATCAAAAAATAGAAGCATTAAATAAAGAGAAAGCAGCACTTCAGCAATCACTTGAATCTGTGAATGAAGAAATAGAAAATTTGCATATTCAATTAAGTTCAATAGAAGCTGAATTGGCAGAATCCAGAAATGAACTTGAAAAAAATCAACTTAGCCTTAATTCAGATAAAGAAACAATCGACTCACTCAATGACCAGTTAAAAAACAGGAATGAGGAATTGACATCGGCCGGTGAGACAATTGCAACAATCAATAAAAAATATGAGGAACTTCATAAAGAGCTAAAGGAACATGAAAATACAAATAAACTTCTTGTTTCTGAAAATGATCGATGGAAAAACAACTGCGCTAATATGGAGGCAAAAATTTTTGAGCTTGAACATAGAGGAAAGCTGCATGCACTTAATGAAACAAATCTGAATGACACCATAAAGTTTCTTTCATCAGCAAATGATAATTTTAAGCAGCTTCTGGAAAAATACCAGTATCTCCTTGACCATAATATGACATTGAAAAAAAGAACAATTTCTTCCAAAGTTCCAAAAAAATGAATTTAAAACAGGGCCATGATGCCAAACATTATTACAAATGCAAGGCTTCCCCAGTAAAATAGCTGGCTTCTGGGCTTGCTGGCCAGATTTCCCATAATATTTTTATTTTTGCCGATCAATCCCATTATTATTCCTGGCCCTATCAGTACAAAGACAAAGACAACAAGAAGATATAGAACAGCATTGACCAGCATTGTTGCAGGGATAAGCATTCCTGCAATCACAGCAGGAAGGCTTTCCAGAACATATACCTTGAATGTATTGTCCTTTTTAATGCCAAGAGATTCAACAATACCCCATGCACTCCCCATCGAAATCACTATAAGGGCAATAAAACCAGCTGCAATTAATCCAATGCCAAATAAATATGGAGAAAATCTCCCTGCCACAATATCAAGGGCCGAGGCAAGCTGTGAAGGTGATGCAAAATTTGTTGTTTTTGGTATGCCTGAAAATACCATCTCTACAATTACCATCAAAAACTCTGAAACTGTTGCTCCTATGATTGTTTCACGCTTCATGGAATGAACAGCAATTTCATTTATTCCTTCAGGCTGAAAATCGTTATGCAGGAATCCCTCTAATTTAATATGCTTGACCTTTGCTGCAGTTGCCGATGCCTGGAAGAAAAGCATAAATGGCATTATAACTGCACCAACATTGACAGCCAGCATGAAGATATATGAAGGTGATGATACAATATAAATCGGTGATGAATTAACCGGGCCACGCAAAAACAGGGTAACTATAAATGCAACTATCAATATCAATGTAATTGGTATAAGGATTTTCTCTGTTCTGCCATATCTGCGCCTTGACACAACAAAAAGGTGTACCATATAAATTATGGGCAACGATATAAATATAGGTACACCCATCAATTCTAAACCTATTGCAATGCCTATATATTCTATTATATAAGTAACAACATCAGTCAATCCCATAGGAAATGACATAAGCACCGCGGTTTTCCTTGAATAATTTTCTCTGATAACATCGCCGAGGCCCTTTGATGTAGCTATGCCTATCCTTCCTGAAAGTTCCTGCACAAGGTATAATGGAACTATTAACAGAATCATGAACCATATTAAGCCATACTTAAATAAAGCCCCAGTCTCAGCTGCACCAATGGTGCTGCTGGCATCCATGTCAGCTATCATTACCAGCCAGGCCGGCCCAAAAAACTTTAAGGAAAATTTCAAGTGCTTGATATAATCGGCATGATGGTTATTTTTCGAAATATCCATTTTAATTAACCCTTATTGCAAGTTCCAGTGCCGGTGAGAGAGTAAATTCTCCATTCTGATTTACAATTCTGATATCCGATTCCCTATAAATCTCGATAATGGTGCCTGGAAGCATTTGAAGGTCTGCCATCTGTTTCAGCAGGAAAGAATCCTCATAAACAATTCTGTTAATTTTATGTTTCCCATTTTCAATATCACGAATTGGCCTGTCATCTGTAATGTAATTGCAATTGACAGGATTTCCGTGGGGGCATGTTTTTGGATTTCCAAGATGTTTTACGAAATTGTTGAAATATTTATCATCTATTGTATGTTCTATATCCATGACGGCCATGTGTGATTCTTCCCATGGCACTTCCAGCATTTTAATAGCAAATACTTCTGATATCCTGTGTTTTAAAATTACTGGAACCGCCATTTTATATCCTGTTTCTGTAAGCGTTATATTCCTGTTATTCTTATTTATCAATTTTTTTTCATACAGTTTGCTGAGATATTCAGATACAGTTGCCATTGAAACGTTCAGGTCCCTGCTGATCTGATTTTCGCTTGCTGAACCAAAAGCTTCACTGAGGGAAAAAACTGTTTTGATGTAATCTTCTTCGTTATTCTTGAAATACATAATAGATAATTAGGTATACCTAAATAAACATTTTTATTATGCCTTATACATCTATTCATTGAATTTATACAGGCATATATTATAAATTATTGATAATCCAGGATTAGGCCGATTCCACAGTATATATGCAAGGCAAAGAATAATTAAACTATTTTGCCAATAAAAAAAGAGGCGAATATTCTGAAATATAAATTTGCAATGTCTAAAAAATATTAATTAAATATCTATATAGCAATAAAGTTATTTGGGCCTGGACAGTTTGCTTATGGCGTATGAAATGCCTGCAAATGCACCTGCTGCTATTGCAGCTGTAATTACAGGTTTCCATGGTGTCAGGCTTCCGGTTTTTTGAAGCGCAATTCTGTAATTTCCATCTATTGAGCTTACCCAATTTTTTTCAGGATTGCACCAAAGAAGGAATTTATCATAAATTTTTTCATAAAATTTAAACGGTTCATAAATTGCAGGTTGAACTATACTTAAATGCTGAAAATATTGCCTTGATATCTCAAAATGTGCATGGATTTTTCCAAAGTATGGCATTTCAGAACTGTGATAAAGCCTGATATGCAATTCCCACGGTTCCTGTATAATTTTTGATATGGAATAATCTTCTTTTTTTGGGAATGAGGGTATAGCATCCCTGAATCCACCTTCCCTTTTCAATGAAATTGCAATATCATCAATTCTTGCTGAAGGCACCAATAATGAAAAAAACTTTTCATTCGAAATATCCTCTTCTCTTATATGCAATTTTCTGCCACCATTGAGCGTTATATCCTTCGGATAAAGTATTTCCAAATTTCTTCTTTCCATAAATATTTATGAACAGTTTATTATTAAGCTTTTTTATTTGTGCTAAAAAAATGTTCCATCATCTTAAGATGTTGAAATTTTCAATGGATGCAATTCTATATTTTATCCAGTAATTTTATTCTATTTTAAATATTATGTGAATAGATTCCCCTGCCATAAAAATATTTAATTTAATAAATATGGGCTGCAATAAAAAAGGATTAAGTTAATATAAGATATTTCCATTTTATATTGATTAATATGTTACAGATAGGAGAATTAGCACCGGATTTTGAGGCTCAGACCTACTTCCCGGAAAAGAAGGAGATAAAAACAATTAAACTGTCGGATTATCGTGGAAAATGGGTTATATTAACTTTCTACCCTGGAGATTTCACATTTGTCTGTGCTACAGATATTGAATCACTTATGGGTTCATATGATAAATTTTTGAAAGAAGGGGCACAGGTTTTTGGCATCAGTGAGGATTCAGTGTTCTCACATAAAGCCTGGTCTGATACATCACCCAGAGTGAGCAAAAGCAATATTCCCCTGATAGACGACTATACAAAAGACGTTGCAAAAGACTATGGATTCCTTGACACAAAAGGATACCAGGCACAGAGAGGCCTTGTAATAATTGATCCTGAGGGCAAAGTCCAGTATGTTGCAATGTTCAATAATGGGCTTGGAAAGGATGTAAGGCACATATATGGAGCATTTATGGGATTAAAAGTACTTCATGACACACCTGAAGGTGCAGGGCATATGTGTGCAATACCTGCTGGCTGGACGCCTGGTGAAAAGCCACTGGATATAAATATAGTCCGTGATATAGGAAAACTTTAATTTCGCATTTTTAAATATAAATATTTATTTATATCTTTTTAATTAAGCTTTATGAATGGTGATGAATTATTTGAGAAATTATCAAAATTTGGGCTGTCTCCATATGAAATTAAAGTTTATAGAACACTTTTAATAAATGGCCCCCAGACCTCTACTTCCATAGTATCCACAGCAGGAGTACCACAACCAAGGGTTTATGACCTTTTCAACAATCTATTGGCAAAGGGTTTGATTGAAATCAGCCCTGGCAAAAAGAAAATATACAGGGCCATACCGGTGGACATTGCACTGGATAGAATTATTAATGATCTGTCTTCATATAAAGACAGCCTATCGGAATTTGTTAAGCTATCGAGCACAGGTACAAAAAAATACAATCCATATCTCTGGTACATGGATAATGTTGCATTAATAAGGGAACAGCTGAAGAACATGGTCATAAATTCACAGACTGAGTTGATTCTGGCTCTCAAATTGCCGCAGTTAAAATATCTTTCCAAATATCTCGTAGAGGCTGCTGATAAGGGAATTTCAGTCATAATGACAATATTCCCTGATTCGGATAGGTATGATATATCAGAACTTATAAGCAGGGCTGTTATAAAGAGAAGGCCTGGAATTTCACCTGAAATAATTATAAAAGACAGGGAAGAATCGATTGTTTTTGTTGACAATCCTGCTAACAAGACAAAATACGCCACTGATTTCCAGGAAGAAGAAATGATACATATTATAAATTACTATTACTATAACAATATCTGGAAGCCATCAATATTCATTTCAAAATTTCAAATTAAAAATAACTGGAAATTCAATACATCCTGGATATCGTGCGAGGCAATTAACATATTTATGAACAATGGATATAAGCTGGCAGGAAAAGTTACAGGTGAAACACAGAACGGAAAAATTGAGGCCAGCGGATCAATCAAAGGCACTGATATTATACCTGGCTACAAGAATTCATATCTGCTGGAAACTGATGAACATGTATTTTCAGTTGGCGGAAGGCTAACAAGAATAGAGGATATAAGAATGGACATACTGGAATTAACTGCTGAAAAATAGCCAATTCAACAGAAATTTTTATCATATTTATAGCTTATACCAAAGTTTTAATTATTTAATTTGCATACTTTAAAATTTATGGCAGATACCGTTTCAATCATAGTGCCGGCATTGAATGAGCGTGAAAATTTAGAAAATCTGATTTCACGGCTTAAAAATCAATCGCTGAATTCAATATACATTATAGATGACAATTCCAATGATGGTACACCTGAACTTGAAGCGGAGTTTCCGGATGTTCATTTTCTATATCGGAGTAGCAGGCTTGGGCTTATAAGTGCAGAGATAGATGGCATGAGATTGACAGATAGCAATTATGTTGTTATAATGGATGCGGACCTATCACATAGCCCTGAAGATATACGTGGCATGCTTGCCCAGGCAATTGAAACCGGATCTGATCTGGTTGTTGGCTCCAGATATACAGGTTCTGGGGAAAATAATGATGAATTGGTACGCAAGGTTATCAGCAGGACTGCCAACATGCTATTCAAAATTTCATTCGGCATCACAGTGAAAGATTGCACATCCGGATTCAGAGTATACAGCAGGAAGGCATGCAATTATCTGGGCAGGCAGGTTGACCTTGAAAATGGCTATGTTGGCCAGGTCGATATCGTAAATAGATTGACACATAATAATTTTAAGATAACAGAATACCCTGTAAAATTTATTAAACGAACTGAAGGAAAATCAAAATTGAAGATGCGTGAAATTGTAAATTTCTTCCTTTTTATAATTTACAATAAAAAGATTTTCAGGCCTATTCTTGGCGCATCCATGATCATCATTTTCTTTGTCGCTATTTCATTTATCCTTGTCCTGCTTATCTAGCCCAAGGCTTGCAGCAATGACAATGGGGTCCCATACAGGGCCATATTCTGGTTCGTAGCCCAAATCACTATATGCTATATCGTAGAGCGATGATCCAGCAGAAATAAATGCTGCAAGTGTATTGAGCCTCCAGGCGCCGCTGTCCTTATCAATTATCTGGGCTCCAAGCAATCTGCCAGATTTCTTATTAAATATGATTTTCAGGTAAACATCATTTCCATTCAGGTAGCCCGATTTGCTCTTTGCCTTGACAAATGCAGTATCGAATTCATATCCAAGCCTTCTGGCACTAGCTTCATTGATGCCGGTATATCCTACCTGGAAACCCATTGCATTTATAATTGTAGTACCGAGCACACCTGGAAATTTAAGGGAATTGCCATATACATTTATTCCAGCTGCCCTGCCCATTTTATTGGCAATCTGGGCAAGAGGGTAAAAGCCGTATTCTTTGCTGACGATATTCATTGCAGCGGTGCTGTCACCAGCTGAATATATGTCCGGGTCAGATGTCTGGAGATATTCGTTAACAAGAACAAGTTTCTTGTCATCTACCTTCAAGCCTGCATCCACAGCAAGTGAGCTGGAGGGAAGCACGCCTGTTGCAAATATAACAGTATCTGTACTGTGGATACCTATTGTCGTCCTTACTGAATAGCCATTTCCTTCTTTTAAAATTGCCTGTGGAGTTGAATTATATTCTATATCAGAGGCAGATGCTGCAGCAATAGAATTGAGAATATTTCCCATGTCTTCGTCAAGAAATGGAAGAAGATATTCATGCTTTGATATGAGTTTCACCTTATATTTATGGCGCAAAAGTGAAAACAGCTCTGTTCCAAGCACGCCTGCTCCAACAATAGTTATTTTATCTGATATTTTCAGCCTCTCATATAGCCTTTCAGCATCTTCCATTGTCCTCAATGCGTAAGCCATGCCAGTAAATTCATCAGGAATTCTCGGATATGAACCCGTGGCCATAACAAGCTTATCATAATCATACCTTTTTCCATCTGCAATGATGTATTTATCATCTCTTTTTATGGAATCTACTTTTATACCATTGAGAACCTTTATATTTCGATTTTCCGTGAATTCTGATAAAGGATAATGGAGCAGTTTGCCAAGGCCATCAAAATATCCTGCAAGCATATATGGCATGCCACATTCTGCATAAGAAACATAATTGCCCTGTTCAAATACAGTTATGTCTGCTGTTTTATCTATTCGCCTGGCCTTTGAAGCTGCTGACATTCCAGCAGCGCCACCACCAATAATTAACAATTTCATGGTGTATCATTGATATATCTTATTTAATTTTATACCGAGCTGGCCATGCACTAAAAGGAGATAAGAAATTATCAAAAATTCGTTATATTAATTTAAATTGATCTAAAAAAACATTATTTTAAAGATGAAGAATAAATTAATTGGACGAGGCTTTATTCCTCATCATCGTCATCGTCATCTTCATCATCGTCATCGTCATCATCAAATCTCTGTGTATATTCAGCGAAGCTAACCATTTTTGCACCCCCTCTAAATAAATAATTGCCAATATTTAATCTTTGCTATCCATGAATTTTTGGATCAACCTGTGCAATGATATAATATATCCAAAATAATTGCATATTGAGGCTGCCTAAAAATGTATACATGTTTGCAGTCACAAACATAATATATTCAAAATAATTATAGGTATATGGCAGATAATCTTGCGGATATAGAAATTTCAAAGGATGGGGAAGTATATTATGTAAAAATGACATTGCCCAGTGGCGAATTAGTTACAATGGAAAATGAAAACTTTGAAGAAATTCTTGAAGAGATAGCAAACGATCTTCAGGACAGGTATCCAGCATAAATGCGGGGATGGCCCAGTGGTACGGCGGCAGCCTGCTAAGCTGTTTCTCGAAATGAGAGCATGGGTTCGAATCCCATTCCCCGCGCTCCAAATTTTTAAAAAAATAGAAAATTTCCAGGACAATAATCAGGACGATTAAAGATTTACTTTATGCTGAGCTAATACAGTGCATTTTCCAGAAATGAACATATACTAACAATTTAAAGCATGTGGCCCATTTTATCCTTCTTAGTTTCCAGGTAAAATCTGTCATATTCAGTGGGCTTTATTATTATTGGTATTCTTTTGGCAATTTTTATTCCATTATCTTCGAGATATTTGATTTTTTCTGGATTGTTTGTGATGAGCTCTATCGATTTAATATGAAAGTATTTTATAACGTCTACAGCATATTTATATGTCCTGTTGTCTGCAGGCAAACCCTGCTCTATATTGGCCTCAACAGTATCCTTGCCCTGATCCTCCAGGCTATATGCCATTATCTTATTCAAAAGGCCAATTCCCCTGCCTTCCTGCCTGAGATATATGAGTATTCCATATTCCTGCTCACCAATATATTTCAGCGAGTTCAGAAGCTGATCCCGGCAGTCACAGCGCATTGATCCAAAAACATCGCCAGTTAAGCATTCAGAATGAATCCTTACCGGTACATTTTCCTTTCCCATTATATCGCCATGCACAAGAACAGCATGATCCTGGTTATCATCATTTTTAAAAACATAAATTGTAAACAGCCCGAACTTTGTTGGCAATTTAGCACTTGCATAGAATTCAAACATTTTAATCGATATAAATTGCCCAATTCTATAAAAACATATTTAATCAAAATAAACTATTGATTTTTAATTGCCAGAATATATTTATTGAAGTTTTTAAATATATAGAAATCCACTTCTCCAGCAAGCTGGCGTTCAATAGAATTTTTCTTTGCGTAATAATCTTCTGTTTCTATCCCAAATCTGAAAAACACCCTTCCTGCATTGAATTTTACAAGTGAATCTATAATTCCATTCCACTCAACATATGCAATGGCCTGATACACTTCACCGGGGAAATCCTGGATAAGTGCATCTGAGGCAAAAACAAACCTGCGCCTGTCCCTGTATGCTAATGTAAAACTGTCATCCACTATATCATTTAAAAGTCGCGCATAAATAATGCTGATATCCGGAAGGTAAATATACCTGAAATCTTTTTTTAATTCTTCCGGGCTGGCCATGAAATCAGAAGGAATCCCGCCAATTTTTTTATTCTGCGGAAGCAATACAGCAGATGTTCTGTATTCTGAAATATTTTCAGAATAAGCTGTCAGGCGATTCAGTACGCCATTAATAGAAATATATTCTCTTTCCCCATGAAGCAATATATTTTTATCGGCCATCTGTGGAGGCAGATCAAATGCATATCCCTTATAACCATGGGCAACTTTTAAAATAGCAAGTGGATCGGGCATAAGCCCGCTGAATGTTCTTTCTTCAGAATTTACAGGCCGTAGCGGATCAGAAAATATTATGCTGTTGCTAAAATTTATTTTTGATTTTAAAGCATCCTCATTTATGAATTCTGCTGTGGAATCATATGCTTTCCTGTTCAGCAGTGACATCATATAGCGGTTTCTATCAATTTCAATGCCAGCAACATGTGAATTGCATGCAAACATAATCGCCTGCATTCCAGCTCCAGAGCCAATATCAATTATGCTGTTTGATGCCAGGCGCTTTGAACGATACTTTCCGACTATCTCTGGTGTTGAATACATTGCGGCATATGCATCAAGAAAGATCTTCTCCCTGGAAAATTTTTTTCTTGCTTTTATCCTTGATTTTGCAAACTCATATAAATATTGAAAGTTATTTGAGTATATTGCTTCTATCTTTTTACTGCTGTTCCCAGAATCAATCATGGCTACGATTGCGTCAATTTTTAAATTAATTTCATCATAAAATGTCCGTTCATGCAATAATTTATTCAAAAAAATAGAAAAATTCATTCCACTTCAAATGAATCAATGGCATCAACAAGTTCATTCATTTCCATGAGTGCTGGAGAGCCATACATGAGAACAGCTATATATCCTACCTCCATCAATTCTTTTCTTGTTGCCCCTGCCTTTTTAGCCTCCGCTACATGGTACGAAATACACCATGGGCATCTGGCTGCAATGCCAAGCGCAAGCGCAATAAATGACTTCGTTTTTGCATCAAGTGCCCCGCCTTTCATTGTTGAACCCATCAAATTCATAAATGCTTTCTGGAATTCTGGGCTGTCCTTTCCTGTTTCGCCTATTATTCTATTAACTTCACTCAATTTATTTTTTGCATCCATAGTTATCAAAAGTAAAATTGTTACTGCTTATTTTAACATTTGTTATTTTTCATTATTAAGTAGCAATACTTTTCATCTGATAACCAATATTTAAATAACCTGTTAGAATTAATAAACATGGCAAAAATAATGGCACTGATTACAAATGCGCCATACGGCGGCATAAACTATGCAGGCGTTGACCCTGTAAAGCCTGCCAGTGGAAATGTTTTACTGAAGCCACTTTATACAGGAATATGTGGCACAGACCGTGCAGAAGCAGGTGGCAAGCTATCCTTTACATTCAATCCCCCCGGCCAGGATTACCTTATAACCGGGCATGAAGCTGTATGCAGGGTAATTGATGCTCCAGAAAATAATTATAATATTAAAAATGGCGATTATGTCGTACCTATAGTGAGAAGGCCAGGCACATGCATAAATTGCAGAATCGGCAGGCAGGATAACTGCAATGATACTGGAAAGGATGCACAGGAAGCTGGAATACGTGGAATTAATGGCTTTGCAGCTGAACAGTTTTATGATAACGTTAACAACCTCATTAAAATTGAGGACAAAAGCATGCTTGAAGTCGCTGCAATGACTGAACCTGTAAAAAATGTGATGAAGGCATTTGAAGTATTCAATACAGCAATCAAAAGGAGTATTTATGCCGGTGAAGAATCAACCTACCTGCTGAAAAATTGCCTTATAATA
This sequence comes from Ferroplasma sp., assembly GCA_038729085.1. GTDB lineage: Archaea > Thermoplasmatota > Thermoplasmata > Thermoplasmatales > Thermoplasmataceae > Ferroplasma. Next base: position 24,475 of record JAVYST010000011.1, read on the forward strand.
GGAACTGGCTCTGAGGCTTTTCTGTATGCCTTTATGGCAAGAGAGTACAGAATGAACGTTTATATGGCAAACCGGCACGATATAGATGAAAATAAATACCATGTAGTTGATTCAATAAATGCCAACTTTTTCGATTATACAAAGGAAATTCCATTAAAAGGCATTGATCTTCTGATTGATACAAGCGGTGATCCTGCCACAGTATTAAAATTTATGAAAATGTTAAATTATAATGCTGTAACAATTTTATTTGGAACAAATGGGAAAGCACCCGGGGCATCGCTGGATGGAGAAATGATTGATTACATTATAGAGCATAATATTACCATTTCAGGCTCAGTTGATGGAGCAAAAATACATTATCTTCAGGCAATAGAATATCTTGAAAAATGGAACTATACAGAGGGAAGCACAATAAAAAACCTTATAACTGGAATATACACGCCAGAACAGACCGATCTATTCATGAAAAAACCAGCAAATGAGATAAAATCTCTGATAAAGTGGTTCTGAATGATTCTCGATGGAAAAATTGTATCTAAAAACAGAATGGAATATCTTAAAAAGGGCTTCGATGAAATATCAGATAAATATAGAATAGTTCCAGAGCTAAGGCTTGTGCAGGTTGGCAACGATGAGGCAAGCACAGTATATGCAAGGGCTAAAATTAAAAGGGGAAACAGCCTTGGCATCAATGTTGTGTTAGATCATTTTGATTCCTTATCTGAAGAAGAATTGATAAAATATATCAGGCAGTTAAATTCCAAAAGCAGCATTAATGGAATAATGATTGAATCGCCTCTTCCAGGAAAACTTAATTTTAACAGGGTTCTGGAAAATATTTCTTTTTACCGTGATGTTGATGGCATGACTTCAACAAATCAGGGGCAATTAGGGTTAAGAAATGAGCTGATTGCTCCAGCAACGGCAAGGGCCGTAATAGATATCCTTGAGTATTATAAAATAGAGGGTAAAAATGCATGCATAATTAACAGATCTCCTGTTGTGGGAAGGCCACTTTCCATGCTGCTTCTGAACAGGGATTATACTGTTACAATATGCCATAGCAGGACAGATGATATAAGAAAACTTTCAAACAATAATGATATTATCGTTGTAGCGGTAGGAAAACCAAATTTTCTTGATGAAAGCTATGTCAATGCCAGTTCCACTGTTATAGATGTGGGAATTAATTATATTGATGGCAAAATAACAGGCGATGCGGATTTCAATTCAATAAATAGCAAAGTAAAAAATATCACTCCTGTTCCAGGAGGAGTGGGCATTGTTACCTCTACAGATATATTCTTAAACCTTCTTAATGGCATGCAATACCAGTTAAACAACCATTAAATAATAAAGCCGAATTTTACGAATAAAGACAAGAAAACAAAAAATATTTAAAAAGATTTATAATGCCAATTTCCATTTATTTGTATATGGATAACTTTTGTAATGCAATAAAGCCTTTCGCCCGCTTTATACTCAAAAATAGTACAGGAAAGATATACGTTCTCGGCGGTTTTTATGATATAGTATTGAATAATGATCTTTATCCCAGCATAAATATGGTTGTATTTCAAAATAAAGACATGAAATTATATACTATAAATGAATTAAAAGTTTCAATTGGCGAATTGCTTATCATAGATTTCAGGGTATTTTATAGATACCAGAAACCAACATACAGGCTGCCCAACCACAATTAATGCCTGGCATATCAATGAAAATGTTTTATATTCCCACGGTTTTTTTCATTCCGAGGCCTGTTAGAATATTTTTCCACTGTACCGACTCTGGCATTCTGCAACATCTTTCCTGCCACCTCTGATGCAATATCGACACTCTGGCCTGCCGGATACAGTGACCACTCATTCTCCCCATGGGCAAGCAGATTCCTGACATTCAATGATAGTCGGAAAAGCAATCCTGTATTTCTGTCAGTAAAACGTGATGCCCACCTGAGGAGCATTGTCTGTGAACCTGGAAATGGCTCGCCATTTACCATCAATTCTCTTGAATTAAGGCGGTTTCTCCTTATGTAGAGCTTAAGCTGCCGGTAATCATAATTTTTAATAATATTTTCTCTTCTTTGCCCATCTGAAATTCTTATTTCATTTCCCAGCCATTTCGAATAGGAACAGCGAAGTGACATCTCTATAAGGAGGTAAAGGTCAAGTGTGGCAAGTTCATTAAATTTTTTAAGTGCTATAAGGTCATATGTATCATCCCGCAACTTTTCTAGCCTTGCCGGCAATTTATATTCAATATTATGCTTTTTTATCAACAGCAATGGCAGGTTTGCAAGGTAAAAACCGAGAATTCCTTCATATTTATCTGGATTCCCAATATTATAAGAAATTTTATTAAATGTTGCTGTAGTGCCATCATATTCTATATTATTCATGGATGCTTCCATAATAATTTTATCATAATTCTCCGGGTACTGGAAAAAATCAAAAATTCTTTCAAGTATAAATTTCTGGTATTCATTATTCATTATTGTTTATTGTTAATAAATATTAAAATTGTAGCTTCACTGGTCTGAAAAGTATATTATTCTTGAACCCTCAAAATCAAAGTCAAAATCTATCTGGCGAAGGCCCAGTTCCTTCAATTTTTCTTTTTTGCCTTCATCAATTATAAATATAAAAAATCCACCACCGCCGGCTCCGATTAAATTTCCTCCGTAAGCACCAAGTTCTAAGGCCTTATTATAATATTCATTTACCTTTTCAGGCGCAATGAATGCATTGAGGCTCTTTTTTGCCATCCAATTTTTATTTAATATATTTCCGAGTTCAGGTATATCCATTTTATATAAAGAATGGAAAAAATTATCTGAACACTGTTTCATAATGTCATATTCATGCAGTCCTGCTTCAATATTAATGCCCAGCTGGTGGTGTATAATAGCTGATGTGCCATTGCTGCTGCGGTTTATGCCAGTATAAAGAAATGCCATGCTGTTTCTCAGCTTCTCCAGCATGCCTGTATTTATTGTTACCGGATTGACATTTACAGAATCATCCTGATTGAACCGCATGAGATTGATGCCACCAAATGCAGCCATATACTGGTCCTGTTTTCCTCCACTTTCCTTCAGGATATTTCTCTCTATTTCAATTGCTTCTTCTGCGAGCTGGTCCCTGCTGGCAAATTCTGATTTATATGCATGCAATGCGTTTAAAAGACCTACCAGGAACGTTGAACTGGAGCCAAGCCCGGTTCCATTTGATGGTATATCAGAAACACTTAATATTTCGATGCCGCCATCTATATCTAGCATTTTCAACGCCTCCCGGATGGTTGGATGCTGAATCTGATCAACACTTTCAACAATCTCTGTTTTTGAATAGGAAATTCTGATCTGGTTGTCAAATTTTTTGTTGACTATTATATAGATATATTTATTTATAGCTGCAGATACAAGCAACCCACCATGTTTTCTATAATATTCTGGCTTGTCTGAACTGCCTCCTGTCAGGCCTATTCTTAATGGCGTCTTTGTAATAATCATGATGGTTTAACCATATGTTTTATAAAACCTTATCTATATCCTTAATAATGTTCCTCTACCAGTGCAGAAATCATATGTATAGCTGTGATATGTATTTCCTGTATAATTGATGTTTTATTGCTTTCAGCATGGAAAACACTGTTGCATATTTCATTCATTTTTCCACCGTTTTTGCCAGTAAAGCCCAGCGTAAATGCACCAATTTCACTGGCTTTTTTCAATCCATCAATGACATTTATAGAATTGCCTGAAGTGCTTATCCCGATAACATAATCTTCCTTTTTGCACAGTGCCTCTATCTGCCTTGAAAAAATATCCTTGAAAGAATAGTCATTTCCAATTGCAGTAAGTGCAGAGGTATTGGTTGTGAGCGCCATTGCTGGAAGTGCTTTTCTTTCCTTTAGGAAATGTCCTGTCAATTCTGCAACAAAATGCTGTGCATCGGCGGCAGAGCCTCCATTGCCAAAAACTATCAATTTTCCATTCCTGTTGAACGCTTCTATAATGCCGTCGGCAATTTTCCTTATCTGAACAATATCAATATTTTTCCGTGCTTCAATGCCCTCATCCCTGTATGCCTCAAGATCCATAACAGTATAAAGCATTTCACACTATAAATATATCCATAAAAATAAACATAATTAATCATAAATGCAAAAAGTTTATGTTAATAATGCAATAAAGTCCTTTATGGCATACATAATGTTTCCAAAAAACATTATCTTGAAAAACAATGTTAATACCTTCATAAACAGGGAAAAGGCTCAAGATGAGTCGTGTTTTTCACTTCTTGTGCCTGAAAGCAAAACAGTTGATATTGTAGACTATTTAAAAAAGAATAAGGGTTTTTCAAATGCATCTCCAAGCTTCGACCATGGTGAGGATTACAGCATATCAACAATGATAAAGGCTCCATGGGAGCTCCATATGAGGCTTTACCTCAATTCTTACTTTCCTGGTTATTCAAGAATAAAGGCTCATGTGGAAATAGCGAGAAAGTATTTGCAGCACCTCAATTTTTCTTATGTCCATCCAGTAGTATATGAGCCATTCAGGTATTACAGGGATGTTTTCAATGAATTTATTGTAGCATATAATTTAAGGTACATGGTTGAATCAGTCCTTGATAATTACTGGTTCAGAATTGCAAGCCCTGATATATTGACACCATGGCATCCTTCTATTGTAGTTAAATCGACATTCAATTATTTAGCAGGCCAGCTTAAAGGGCATTTCAAGAAAATGTAGAATAAGCATATAACAAATATTTTTATTGAACCCGGCAAATCAGAAATAATATTAATTTTACAAATTAATCAAAATCTTAAAATCAATCAGCTTTGCCAAGATATGACATAAATACGGATGATGCACCTGTTATGGTTGTATCACTGTTGAGATTTGCCATTACATAGCTGGGTGAGTGTGGTACATATGTGTTATCAGTAGTACTGTATTTTCCAGTTCCAAGTTCACTGTTTGGCTGATACATAAACGCATTCAGCATATATGTTCCATGGGGCCCGGTGATTAAAAATGTTGTTTCAAGATGATTGTCATATGTAATATCTGAGGCATATTTATTGAATATTTTTGCTACAGGTGCAGGATACGTCCTGTTAATGAGTGATAAGCCATATGATGCCAGGGTTCCGCTGATAGTTCCATTGCTTATGGTGCCTGTCATTGTTTCGTTGTACATATACAGCGGATAAAAGTTGAATGTTGTGCTGTTGTACTTAAATGCAAAATCGCCATTAAAGAGGAGGCCTGGCTGGCCGGCAGTGCCATTGCCATAAATATCATCCTTATATGCCTGATGCAGCTTAACATGGTTGTATATGTTTGTACTGCTATTCATTGCATAATATAATGCCCATGAGTCTGTAGCTCCTATAGGGCATCCATACCAGGAAATAAAATATACAGCAGAACTGCCATTGGATAGAACATCCTTATTTGAAATTTCATAATACTTATCTGCTGTGATAGATGATGGGGCATTAAATGGTGCTATATATGGATAGAGGACTGCTACCATTACAATTGCTATAACAAGAATTGCAAGTACAACTGTGACCTTAAAACTTTTAGTTTTAGAAAAAATCTTAAACTGTTCTCTCATAGATTTTTTAGCTTTAACTGAATGTTTTCCATTCTTTTTGCCTGTATTCTTGCCATTATT